>CAZWWF010000036.1:0-11309 GCA_964636805.1 uncultured Zetaproteobacteria bacterium | reverse complement strand
AAGCTTTTCTGCCTGAGGTGGTGCAGAGACGATAGGCACCGACAATCTCCATCTCAGCCTCATCCCACAGCACCAGTTGAAAACAGTGGCGGTCATATCCATCCACATCGCGGCGGGTTCCTGTCCCTTCACCGGCAGCGCGAAAGGCGATTTCCCGCAAACGGCCAATTTCCCGCATCAGACAACTGTCCGGATGAAATGGAGACAGATAGATCTGTTTGCCATCCTGAGTTGAACCCAGCAACTGATCAACAAAATCCATACCTTTCAGATGCGGGTACTGCTGTTGAAAGCGCTGTTGCTCACGTTCGTGAAAAAGAAACCTCAGCGCTGCTCTGAGTGGTCGTCTGAGCAATGGAGGTTTCTTTTCAAAAGCAGGAAACCGTTGTTCAATCAACTCTTCTACATTCAGCATCATAACTCCTGTTGCAGGATACCTGATACTGCCTGGAAATTATGACATGATTGTTGCAACCACATGGCAGCAGCGTGACACAGGTGCTATCACATTGCGTACGCAAAAAATGAATTAATCAGTGACCCCATATCGAACATCCACCGAATAAACCACACTGCCTATGCAGGTTGCCTGTAATACAGATGCGGGAATTGGTTATCATGGTAGCGATACCACCAATCAAAAAAGGGGGCACAAAGTGCCCCCCAGTAATGAATACAACGGCCTGCTTATCGAATCAGGATATTATCACCCTTGCCGAGTTTTGGATCGGCATCCGGGCGATTCATCAACACCGTAATCGCGCCACGCAGTGCTGCACTCATGGTATGATCCACAATCGCATTGTTGGTGGCATGATCAGCTGGAGATACGATGTCAAAAACGCTCGCACCTGCGACGGGCACACCGTAAGTTTGTACGTCATAAAGTACATTCTTCGGATTGCCATTCACAAATACACGATCCCAGATGCCGGCAATCGGATGAAAGGCCACCGGCATATTGATGTTCGCATTGATAAAGAAAATACGCACACGCTCACCGGGCTTGGCCATCAACACCTTGGTGGCATTCGGATCATGAACCGGATCGTAGTTAAATATTTTGCCGTTGATCAAAGCATTGGTCCAACCCTTGTTTTCCAGCATGGCCGCATAATTCTCGGCATCCGGAAAGAACTGAGATTGAATCAGCACATATTCACGATCAGGTTTTGGATAGGCTTTGGTATATTTCTTAGGATCAACAATGATGGTTCCATACATGCCACGGGCAATGTGCTGCACCATCGGGTTGGCTCCGCAGTGATACATCCAGACACCGGCACGCTTGGCCTTGAAAATGAAATGCTTGTTGTGTCCCGGTTTAACAGCACCAAACTCATTGAGCACATCCACTTCTGCTGCATGGAAATCAATCGAGTGTGAATTCTTGTTCGTCTTCGGATTGATCAGTGTGAAATCCACAGTATCACCGACTTTAACTCGCACAACCTTGCCTGGAATCGTGCCATCATAGGTCCATGCCGGATATTTGGTGCCCTTGTTATCAATGACGACATCGGTTTCCATAGCCGTAAATGTCACTT
This sequence comes from uncultured Zetaproteobacteria bacterium, assembly GCA_964636805.1. Lineage (GTDB taxonomy): Bacteria > Pseudomonadota > Zetaproteobacteria > Mariprofundales > Mariprofundaceae > Mariprofundus. Next base: position 9,762 of record CAZWWF010000036.1, on the reverse strand, counting down.
TGACGGTTTTGGCCAGTGCTGACGGAATCATTGATCCTGCCATCATGGCAATCGCCGCACATGATAATACTCCTGTTTTTAATAGCTTCATTGCTACCTCCTCTTTTGTGTAAAAGACCCTTCCAGGGGCCGTATGGAAACGCTGATTCACTCAGCATCTCCTTAGTTATACTTCTTTCAAAGTATCACTAACCTGCATGCTTGCATTTGCAAAGCTTGCGAAGATGTTTAACGAGATCGTGGATCTCATCATCGGTGAAGACGCCGTCCCATGGGGGCATCAGTGAAGACTTGTTGATTGCCAATCCACCTTCCTTGATCACCTTGAACAACTCGGCATCGCTTCGACCACCCATTGATTTGGCGTCGGTGTGATCGCGCGGCTGCACCGACATGTCCTGAATATTTGCTCCCATGCCGTTGCCCTGCATGCCGTGACATTGCATGCAGTAAGTTCTGTAATTATCAGCAGCTGTCTCGGCCTGTGATATGCCGGGTAGCAGGAGCAGTGACGCCATAGAAATACTCAAAATATATCTATTCATCGAAATTCTCCTTGGACAGATCAATGATATAATTGACCAGCTTTTGCATATTGGCTTCGGGAACATGTTTATTCGGCATCCATATTTTCGGATCCCATGCCTGTGGACTGCGGATATAACTGAGCATGAATTCAGGCTTTAGGCGTTTACCCGCCGTATAAATCTCGGGGCCTGATACACCGCCATAACCCGGTTCGATCTGATGACAGGCCATACAGCCGTAGATTTTATCGAACATCATTTCACCCAACGGGCCGGGTGCCATGCCCGGATCATGCTTTTCTGCCTTGATCAAGGCACTGTTCGCCTTCAGATCAGCCAGAGCCGATGCCACAGCTTTTGCATCAGCAGCATTCAGCTTTATATGTCCCTTCAGTGTGGATTCATCCACCAAATCCCGCTTTGGCCCAGGCTTGATATGGTCTATATAAAACATCCCGGCAGGTCGAATCCGTTTCGGCTTTTGCAGCCACGCTTCAACCCATGACTGATTATATTTATTACCGGCATAAAATAGATCCGGTCCCTTGCGCTGCCATAGATCAGCAAGCGTACTTACTGACGGTCCTTTCAGATTGTGACAGGAGGAACAACGCTCTTGCAGGATAGCGGTGCCATCTGCTGCAGCCATAGCAGGCAGTAATGAGATAAAAACGATGACCAAAGGCAACATCAATAATTGTTTCATGCTTTACTCCTGTTTGTGGTATCCACTCTCATGAATTTCTTCTGCATGGAAGCCATAACATCTATTAATAGTACATCTTATGTGAAGGCGAACAATAAATATATCTTTAGATGGTTGTCAACCACTTAAGAGAAAAAAGAAAAAATCACCGCATTAAGCATCCATTCAGATTGATGTTAGGGTGCGTCGATGGCAACCCACTACTCACACAATGTCCGGTCGATTTTAAGCTGGCCCAGATATCGCTCCGAACCTCCAGCAATTCCTCAACTACCGATGAGTAAAGCCGAAATGGACAAGCTCGGATGGGATTGTTGCGATATCATTATCATTTCTGGTGATGCCTATGTGGATCATCCGAGTTTCGGTATGGCTGTGATTGGTCGCACGCTGGAAGCTCAGGGCTTTCGGGTCGGTATCATTTCCCAGCCGGACTGGAAATCTGCCGTGGATTTCCGCGCTCTTGGCAAGCCGAATCTCTTCTTCGGGGTTACTGCCGGAAATATGGATTCAATGGTAAACCATTATACATCAGAGCGGCGGATTCGATCTGATGATGCCTATACGCCCGATGGTGCAGCCGGCAAACGACCCGACCGGGCTGTGACCGTATATGCTCAACGCTGTCGTGAAGCTTTCAAGGGTGTGCCTGTTATTATTGGCAGCATCGAAGCCAGCTTGCGTCGCATCGCCCATTACGATTACTGGTCGGATACTGTGCGTCGATCCGTATTGCCGGATTCCAAAGCAGATATGCTGGTATTCGGCAACGCAGAACGTCAGATCATCGAGATTGCGCACCGGCTGGCCAACGGCGAGTCTATCAAGACAATCACCGATATTCGCGGCACAGCCTTCATGAGGCGGGAAATTCCGTCCGGCTGGTCGGAGGTTGATTCAACTGAAATCGACACCCCGGGTGCGCTGATTGAGCACGCCGATCCGTATGCAATGGAAAATTTAGCTGCCAATGCGGGCTGCAGCAAAGGAAGTGCCTCCGGCCAACACGAAGAGATAATACGGATACCGATCTCGCATCTGAAACTGAACCGGGCCCGGACAGTAATCCGTTTACCCTCTTTCGAAGCGGTGAAGGAAGATCCCGTTCTCTATGCCCATGCCTCGCGTTTAATGCATCTGGAAACCAACCCCGGCAATGCCCGGGCACTCGTGCAAAAACATGGTGCACGCAACGTATGGCTCAATCCTCCTGCCATACCGCTTGCCACCGAAGAAATGGATGCAGTATTCGACCTCCCCTATTCGCGCGTACCGCATAGCTCTTATGGTCATGCACGTATCCCGGCGTATGAGATGATTAAACATTCGGTCAATATCATGCGTGGATGTTTCGGAGGTTGTACATTCTGCTCCATCACCGAACATGAAGGACGTATTATCCAGAGCCGTTCTGAAAGTTCGATTCTCAGAGAAATCGAAAATATCCGTGATAAAACCCCCGGCTTTACCGGTATAATTTCTGATCTTGGCGGCCCTACTGCCAATATGTACCGTCTGGCCTGTAAATCGTCGGACATTGAAGCCGCATGTCGCAGACCATCGTGTGTATTTCCCGGTATCTGTAAAAACCTGAATACCGACCATACACCTCTAATTCATTTGTATCGTAAGGCTCGCAGTATTCGCGGCATCAAGCGTATCTTTATCGCTTCCGGCCTGCGTTATGATCTGGCTGTTGAATCGCCCGAATATATCGAAGAACTCGCCACCCATCATGTAGGGGGTTACTTGAAGATAGCTCCGGAACATACTGAAAATAAAACACTTTCAAAAATGATGAAACCGGGAATAGAAAGCTTTGAACGGTTTAGAAAAATGTTTGAACAGGCGTCAAAAAAAGCCGGAAAAAAACAGTATCTGATTCCCTATTTCATTGCCGCCCACCCAGGCAGCAGCGATGAAGATATGCTGAATCTGGCGCTATGGCTGAAAGCCAATCGTTTCAAACCGGATCAGGTGCAAGCATTTCTTCCCTCACCCATGGCTACAGCATCAGCCATGTATTATTCTGGTAAAAACCCTTTACGAAAAATCAGCAAAAACAGTGAAACTGTATTCACACCGAAAAGAAAGAAACAGCGAGACCTGCACAAGGCATTACTGCGATACCATGACCCGATGAACTGGAGTCTGATCAGGGATGCACTAAAAAAAATGGGCCGCGCCGATCTGATCGGCAACAGCCCTGAATGTCTTGTTCCCCCATCAGGGAGAAGTGTTCGAATGAATCATAAACTGCAACGGCCTCAGCCATCACGAAAAAACAGGCGCAAAAGGCGCCAATGATTATTTATTGGAGAATAATGGGCGCGGGAAAGAGTGAATTACCGTACGGGTAATTTTGCTCTCGCTTTTCTTTTCCATATTCGGCTTTTTGTTTTTGGCATGTTTTTCAAACATTATTGACTCCTGTGACCAAGTGATCTGCTACATCCACAACGCGAATAGTACGGCTTTGAAGCAGGCAGAAAGTGATATGTCTCACACTACGACAATAAAAATGTGCTGTTATCGCCCACATGCCATTGAGGCAGTTTTTTCATCACCTGTGAAAAGCACCTGTCTCCAAGCCAGTATTCCAGCCATTGTTTGACATGGGGACAGGATATTTGCTCAAACTTTTCCGGATCAACTGAAGCAAACTGTCGCACAAAGGGGAACAGTGCCACATCGGCAAGGCTTGCTCGCGTACCGAAAAGAAAACCGTTCTGACTCAGCCCGGTATCAAGTCCGGCAAGAAATTCATAAGCCTGGTCGAAATGATGCCGGGCATCCACCTCTTCACCAAAGCGCCCGGGATATTTATAACGATCCAGGTGAAATTTGAATGCTGTGTCATTTCGCCGGATCAATTCAAACATACCGTCCCGGGATCCATTCTCCGGGGACATCCAGGCTTCCGGATCATCTTCAGCCAGCGCCCAGCACATGATATCTAGACTTTCATCGATAATCCGTCCGTCAGGGAGTTGTAATACCGGCACCGTTGCCTTGGGTGATATATCCAGCATTGCTTGCGGTTTGTCTTTGAGCACAACTTCGCGGATTTCACACTGAATGCCGGCAGTAAGCAGAGCCATACGCGCACGCATGGCATAGGGACAACGACGGAAAGTGTACAGAATCGGATAAGTATTCAGTTGAGTGCCCCGGGAACAGCCAGTGTAAAAGCTGGAATCGGTGCATCAAAATAACGCCCGTCCTCACCCAGCATCATATAACTTCCCTGCATGCAGCCGACACTGGTTTCCAGCACGCAGAAACTGTTATAAAAATGTTCATCGTCAGATTCAAGTACAGGCTGCTCACCCACGATGCCGTCACCGCGTACTTCCTCGACTTTTCCATTGGCATCGGTAATAACCCAGTGTCGACTGATCAGTTGTGCTGACTGTGCGCCTGTATTTCGAATATTGATATAGTAGATAAAAACATAGCGTCCTTGGTCCGGTTCGGAGTGTTCGGGTGAATATTCCGGATTCACTTCGACAACAATTGGACAATCCTCTTTCATTTATCATCTCCACTACTCTGCTTGGGAAGCTCTGACTTTTTCAGAGTATCCCTAATCTGTTGCTTCCGCAAACGGTCGCCAGAAACGTTGCATGGTTTCATCCGGCGTAAAATCCGGCAAAGCCTCGAACCATTGCCGTATAAGTCCCGCATCCTCGGCCAAATTCAGCAGCCGGAAGCCGGCATCACCATGCTGACGTGTGCCGACAGCATCACCACCACCACGCAGTGCAAGGTCGGCTTCAGCCAGTTCCAGGCCGTTATGTGTATGAACCATCAACTTCAAACGCGACATGGCTGTTTCGGATATCTGTTCGCCGGCAATCAACATGCAATAACTCTGCTCGGATGATCGACCGACCCGACCCCTGAGCTGATGTAATTGCGCCAGACCGTATGATTCGGCCTGTTCAATTACAATCAAATGCGCTTCAGGTACATCGACCCCCACCTCAACAACCGTTGTAGAGACAATAATCCTGCACGGCCCCGATGCAAAAGCTTCCAGCGCCATTTGCTTATCTTTCGATTTCATCCTCCCGTGCAACCCCAGCACATTAGCTGCAGAAAAATAACCCTTTAACAAATCCACCCGTTGATCAACCGATATACCATCCTCATCCTCGTCGATGCGCGGAACAATCCAGTAAATACGGCCTCCGGCATCAAGGATACGCTGCATTCCTTCAGCCAGCAGCTTCATCTTATGTGCGGCGATCACACGTGTCTCCACCGGTTTTCTGCCCGGTGGCATACCGTGCATCATCGATAAATCCATATCGCCATAGAGCGACAAGGCCAGCGTGCGTGGAATCGGCGTAGCCGTCATGCCAAGCAGGTGAATGGCATATTGATCATCGTGTTGTTTATCGGCCAGCGCCCAGCGCTGCCGCACACCGAAACGATGCTGTTCATCCACCAGTGCCAGGACCAGATGATGAAACACCACATCATCGGTAAGCAAAGCATGTGTACCGACAATCAGCTTCAGTGTATTCCCACGCAATCCGGCAATAATTTCACGCCGAAGTTTTGCTTTCGTACTCCCGGTTAACAATGCGACCTCAAGCCCGGATGGTGCAAATAACTGACGTAATGTGTCGGCATGCTGGTTGGCCAGCACTTCGGTAGGCGCAAGCAATGCCGCCTGATAACCACAACCGGCAGTCTTGGCCATAGCCAGCGCAGCAATCCAGGTTTTACCTGCTCCCACATCACCCTGCAATAACCGGTGCATACGCCTGCCGGATTGCAAATCGCCGGAAATCTCCCCCCACACCTGTTGTTGCGCCGGAGTCAGAGGAAATGGGAAACTGTTTAATAATTGCTCACTAAGCTGCTCTCCCTGCAACGATAATGCCGGACAATCCGCCTGTTTTTTCTTTTCGCGCATCAAATGCAGATATACAATCACTTCTTCACTTTTCAATCGTACAAGTGCCTTCGCACGCCCTTCCATGTCCAGCGTATCCGGCATATGCAACTGCTTCAAAGCCTGTCCCAACGATGGCAGATGCCATGTATCTTCCAATACATGATCCAGACCACTTTTAGCAGCAGTGACCATGGTCAGAATATGTCGAATCAATGTACAAATACGTTTGCCACTCAGCCCTGCCAGTGATGCATAAATCGGTTGAAAACCGGGCTGAAATGCCTCGATCATGCACCAGTCAGGATGATTCATCTGCCAATTACCCCTCCAGCGTTCGACAATGCCACGCGCTGAAATCTCGCGACCTTCGGATAATCGGGCATCGGTCATCATATACCCGGAATGGAAAAAATTGAGTGCTATCAGTCCTGAATCATCGACAAGCGTTAAAGTCACCTGTCGCTTGCGCCCGTATCCTCGAGCCTGTCTGGATAGAATACGCCCGCAAATACGTGCGCTGGCCCCTTCCGTCAACCGGCCAACAGGTTGAATACAGCGATCATCGAAATAGTCCTTCGGGAGATGCAATAACAAATCTCCGAGACAGCTTATTTCACGAGCTGCAAGCCGTTTTTCCAGTGCGGCACCGATGCCGGGAATGACCGTCAACGGCCGGGCAAATAAATCATACATGGGCTGATATTGACCGATGCCTAGGCAATGCTCAACCAACAAACTCCCTATACATTGCAGTCAACACGGTAATCTGAAAGCCTTTCTGTCTGGAAGGAGAACGGATATGAATCAAAACCTCTCTGCTTTGAATAACAGGTTTGCAATCGAAGACCGGATCAGCTTCCACGGCCCGGGTGACGAATGCATTGTCGCCGACATTACAAACCGCCACTGTTCGGCATCCATCGCGTTACAGGGCGCCCACCTGCTCTCATGGATACCGGCAGGACAACAACCGGTGATATGGATGTCAGATGATGCCCAACTTCGTAAAGGTAAATCCATTCGTGGCGGTATTCCGGTCTGCTGGCCATGGTTCGGAACCCATGATCCGGAAAATTCATTCCCGGCGCATGGCTTTGCCCGTACGTCCATGTGGAATGTCACAACCTCCGAACTTTTGGAGGATGGCAGTTGTCGCATGTCATTCGAGCTCGCTGTTGCAGCCAATCACCCCTTATGGCCACATGCAACGCAATGTGAACTACACGTGATGCTGGGCGCAACACTGGATATGCAACTGATCACCACAAACCGTAGTGATGAAGCCATAACCGTAAGCCAGGCATTGCATACCTATTTTGCTGTCAGCGACATTCGATCTGTTTCAGTTCTCGGGCTGGACGGTTGCGCGTATCTTGATAAGCCGGACGATTTCAAACGGAAACAGCAACATGGCCCGGTTACATTTAACGATGAAGTCGACCGGATTTATCTGGACACAACAGATGATTGCCTGATTAAAGACCCGATCCATCAACGCAGCATTCGCATTGCAAAAGCCGGCAGTGCCTCGACCATTGTATGGAATCCATGGCAACAACGTGCCGATGCGATGGGTGATATGGGTGAAGATGGTTATCTCACCATGCTATGCGTGGAAAGCGCCAATGCAGCGGATAACCGTATCGAAATTCAGCCGGGAAGCTCTCACACACTGTCGGTCCGATACAGCATTGAGCACCCCGAGACATGAGAAGCTCTGAAACCGCCCTGTAACTCAAACTTTTGCTTGTATGCAAACAAACATTCACCTAAAGTGCGCCGCGTTTTACGGAGGTATAGTCATGGCTAAGCGTTGTGAAGTATGTGGAAAAGGTCCGATGGCCGGCAATAATGTCAGCCACGCGCATAATACGACCCGTCGTCGTTTTCTGCCCAACCTGCAGCAGGTTCGTGCTGTTGTTGATGGCCAGACGCGCAAGGTAAAGGTATGCTCAAGCTGCCTGCGTTCCGGAAAAGTCCAGAAGGCAGCCTGATTACCCACTGCTTTTATTGAATCGTTTTCATTGAATAACTTTTGTTGAATCTGAATCAAAAAGGGCGTCTGGAAACAGACGCCCTTTTTGATTGCCTGTCACATTGATTCAATCAATTCGGGCGATCAGATCCATTTCAACTTTAGCGGCCATAGGCAATGCCGCTACTGCCACAGTTGCACGGGCCGGACGATGTTCTCCCAGCCAGTTTGCATAAATTTTATTCACCCGTGGAAAATCATTCATATCAGTCAAAAAGATATTTACTTTCACAATATCAGTAATCGAAGCGCCCGCTTCGTTCAATACGGCAGTCAGGTTCTCTGTAACCTGACGCATCTGCGCTTCTACATCATCGGCCACCAGTTTTCCTTCTGCAGGGAACAGACCGATCTGACCCGAAGCATACAGAACCCCGCCTGAAATAACCGCCTGGCTGTACGGGCCGACCGCCTCGGGGGCATTGTCCGAATGTATGATTGTTATAGAATTCATGTTTTTGTTTCCTTGTTCTCATCTGATTTGAATGAAGCATGCTTGCGACTGAAAAAATCGCGCAATGTTTCGGCCAGCGCCCGTGATTCCGGCTTGCCGCTCAGGCCAACCTGATTACGACGTACGACACGCACCACACCATCCACAGCCTTGATCGAACGCAATACCCGCGCCAGATGCACGCGATCCTCGACTTCAACCAGAAACAGCAGTTCAGTCACGGCACCACCACGCTGTTTCAGTTTCACATCTTCAATACTCGAACTTGCGTTGGCAATGCATTGGGTAACACTGGCCAGCATACCGCGCCTGTTACGGGAACGAACCTCAATACCGGTTTTGAACAGCTGGCCTGCTTGTGCTTCCCATTCCACCTCAAGAAAATCTTTGCTTTCCTGCTCGGAAATACTGGGGCACTTTCTATGGTGCAGAATCATGCCCTCACCGGAACTGAACTGCCCCAGCACCGGGTCACCGGGAATCGGATGACAGCATTCAGCAGCATGCATCAGCGTCCGTTTCATGCCCATCAGCTTCAATGGCAAAATATTGCCATGTCCAACCACCTCCAGCAGCCTGTGTACGGCAATTTCACCGCGTCCCATACGGATTTTCAGTTCGTCCAGGTCGGCACACTGCAATTGTTCCAGTACTGCCTTACCCACATCCTTTTTGCCCAGTGACTCACGCAGAATATTTTCACCCATACGGATACACGCTTCACGTTCCTGGCGCTTGAACCATTGGCGAATAGCCTGTTTGGCTCGCGGGGTTTTGACATACTTAATCCACTTCCGGCTGGGCGACTGGTCGGGGCTGGTCATCACTTCAATTTGATCACCATTTCTCAGCCGGGTGGAAAAATCTGCGATTTCGCCATTAATTCGGACACCGACACAATGATGACCGACTTCGGTATGTACGGCATAGGCAAAGTCCAGAGGCCGGGCACCTCGGGGCAAAGGAAAAATATCGCCATCGCGGCTGAATACGTACACTTCCTGTACAAACAGATCGAGTCGTACGTTTTCAAGAAATTCTCCCGGATTGTCTGTTTCCTGCAACAGTTCCGTCAATTGCTTGAGCCACTTAAAGGTATCCTGACTATCACCGGTATCACCCTCTTTATAA
>CAZWWF010000035.1:0-12053 GCA_964636805.1 uncultured Zetaproteobacteria bacterium | reverse complement strand
CAAACCGCAACTGCTCGGTCTTCAATATGAACAGGCCGGCAATGTGCTGAAGCTGTCTTTTGAGCTCAGGGGAGATCCTAAAGGTGTTGGCTATCAGATTGATCGCACCCAGATTGATCCCTATTGCCAGTGCCCGGGTTTTTGGCGCCGCTATCATGAGCAGCAACCGCTGGCGGATCTGGTCAACCGTACAACGAAGAAGATAGTCAATCTGAAAACCAGCAAGGTCGAGTTTGTGTACCGACTTCGCGCTATTGATGTGAATGGTAATTTCGGGCCATGGAGTAAGTTGATCCGTGCTCACGGCGTGGATCTGTTCCGCAAGTGAGCCAGCGAGATCAATTGTGTCAGGTTCGGCTGGAAAAACTGGGGGCTTACCCGTTTGAGCGGCTGAAATCACTGTTTTCGGGCCATTCCCCCCGGCCTGATCTGGTACCCATTGATGCTGGGGCAGGGGAACCACGTTTACCGTTACCTCCCTTTGTTGCTGATACATTATCGGCCCATTTGTCAGGTTTTTCCAAATACCCGTCCACGGTCGGATCGCTTGAGTTGCGGCAGGCTATTGCTGACTGGTTGCAGCGACGTTATGGATTGCAACATGTAGATGCAGCTACGCAGGTGCTTTCTGCCAACGGTACACGCGAAGCATTATTTGCTATTGCCCATGCATTGATCAATCCGGAAGCGGATAAAAAGCCTTATGTGCTGATGCCCAATCCGATGTATCAGATTTATCTGGGAGCGGCGCTGACAGCCGGAGGCGAAGCTGTATTTTTACCCTGTACCGAGGTCAGTGGGTTTGCATCGGATCTCGATGCTGTTCCCGAATCCGTGTGGGCGAATACAGCGCTGATTTATGTCTGCTCTCCATCCAATCCAACCGGCTGGATTGCCGATACCGATTATTTCACACATTTGCTGGCATTGGCTGATGAATATGATTTTTATATCGTTTCGGATGAATGTTATTCGGAAATTTACTGGCAGGATAAACCGGCTGGGCTGCTGGAAGTGGCTGAATTATCAGGGAGGGAAGGCTTCAGACGCTGTCTGGTGATGAATTCACTCTCCAAACGTTCGGCTTTGCCGGGTATGCGTTCCGGCCTGATTGCCGGTGATGCCGATTTGATTGCGCGTTTCACCAAACTGCGCAGTTATACGGGGCCTGCAACACCGCTACCACTTCAGGCTGTCGCGAGGGCTGCGTGGTCGGATGAAACCCATGTTCAGCAGCATCTGAAGGTTTATCGTGATAGTTTGAAAGCCTTTTTCGATATTTATGGGACTGATGGTATTACGATTCCGCCCGGTTCATTTTTTGTCTGGCTGCCGGTAGAACATGATGAGAACTTTGCAGCAGCTGCCTATGAGCAGCAGGCGGTCACAGTACTGCCAGGTTCATATCTGGCTGCGGAAGATGCCGATGGCATGAACCCCGGCGCCGGTTATATCCGTGCTGCGCTGGTGGACGGACCGGAGTGCGCTGCGGAACTGGCGCGCAGACTGCGGTCCGTCAGAATTAATACGAGCGGGACCTAGTCATGCAAATACCATCCAAAGTGAAACAACAACTCAGGCAACTGACTGATCATGGTGAAACACTGAACTGCTATATTTATGATACCACGGCCATGCGTAAAAAAATTACCCACCTGGCTGATATCATGCCGGCTGGTGTGGAGATCTTTTATGCCATGAAAGCGAATCCGCATGCGGAATTTTTGCGCGCAGCCATTGAGGCTGGTGCTCGTGGTATTGAAATCGCCAGCCTCGGTGAGGCAGAGAAGGCTGTAGCCGCCGGTTTCAGCCCCGGGCAACTGATTTACACCGGTCCGGGGAAATCTCCGGAAGAGTTGCTCTGGGCAGTCAAACACGGCATTCGCACGGTGCATATCGAATCCCTGACGGAAGCACATCGACTGAATCTCATCGCATCTGAAACCGGGGTATGTCAGGATATTCTGCTGCGCATCAATGCCAATTTCGATATCCATGAGGCACAAACGACATTCTCGGGCGGTTCAAAAAAATTCGGCGTCGATGAGGAGCAACTGGACGATGTTCTGCCACAGATCTTGGCTCTTGAACATCTGAATTTTCGCGGCCTGCATGTTTATGCCGCTTCGGGTGTACTCAATGTCGATGATTTGCTGAAAAACTGTGAGCTGGTGTTTGGTATGGCACAACATATTGAAGGCGAATATGCCGGTGCTGTCTGCGATACGATTGATTTCGGTGGCGGTTTCGGAGTGGATTATTTGGAGCACGGGTATGATTTTGATCCGCAGGCTTATGCCGATGGTTTGGCCGGGCTGATTGAACACTACGGTTTTGGCGGGCGTACCTTCTTTCTGGAGCTGGGGCGTTATCTGGCAGCCGATTCCGGCTGGTTCTGTACTGAAATTCTTGATATCAAACTGTCGCGCGGCAAAAAACAGGTGATCTGCGCTGGTGGCATCAACCATTTTCGGAGGCCGGCGGCACTTGCTATTAACCATCCGCTGGCAGTACTGCGTATGTCCCGCGCACCTCTGTTTGCCGGGCAAGTGTCGGTTCGGGATGAAGCGGTCTATTTTGGCGGCCCTTTATGCACTGGCGCCGATAAGCTTGCCAACGATATTGCTGTCAAGGCTGCCGACATCGGCGATATCGCCGTATTCGGATTGGCAGGGGCGTACGGGTTAAGCATGTCCAATATTGAATTTCTCAGCCATGCTCGGCCAGAGGAAATCGTTCTGTAATCAGCCTGCAATGCCACCTGTCCGGCTATGTATTCGTGCTGGATTGCGCGGGTAGGGATGATATCATTCATTGAATAGTGTGAGACAGGGAGTTTATGCATGAATCATTTACAGAAAACCATTGAAAATGCCTGGGGAAACAGGAACGAGTGGGATGTTCGTTCGGCCAATGCCGAGATCCGGGATGCTGTCGAACACACCATCCAGTTGCTCGATGACGGCGGTGTGCGCGTGGCCGAGAAGAATGCCGATGGCAACTGGGTTGCGCAGGAGTGGTTGAAAAAAGCCGTACTGCTTTATTTCAAACTGCATGATAATCAGGTAATCAGTGCCGGTGATACCAATTATTACGATAAGGTGCCGCAAAAATTTGCCAACTGGGGCGAAGAGATGTTCCGCAAGGGTGGTATGCGGGTCGTACCCCCTGCAACTGTGCGCAAAGGCGCTTTTATTGCACCGAAAGTTATCCTGATGCCATCATATGTGAATATCGGTGCCTATGTGGATGAGGGTACTATGGTGGACACATGGAGCACGGTTGGCTCCTGTGCCCAGATTGGCAAGAACGTACATCTCTCTGGCGGTGTCGGCATTGGTGGTGTGCTGGAGCCGTTGCAGGCAACACCGACAATTATCGAAGATAACTGTTTTATAGGCGCCCGTTCGGAAATTGTCGAGGGTGTTATCGTGCGTGAAGGTGCGGTGATTTCAATGGGTGTTTATATCGGCCAGTCGACACGTATTTTTGATCGTGAAACCGGCGAAACACATTATGGTGAAGTTCCTCCCTATTCCGTGGTTGTTTCTGGCTCCATGCCGGGAAAATCCGGTGGTCCGAATCTTTACTGCGCTGTTATCGTCAAGAAAGTTGATGAACAGACTCGTTCAAAAACCGGCATCACTGAATTGCTGCGGGAGTGATGCATATCTATTATATGTTAAAAGGAGGCTGAAATGCCATTAAGCAAGCTGGAAACAAGTATTGAAATCAATCGTCCGATTGCGGAGGTCATCGCTTTTGTTGATGATAATTCAAATGATCCGATGTGGCAGACATCGGTACTGGAATCGGAAAAGAAAACCGATGGCCCGGCTGCTGTCGGTACCATTTACCACTTCAAAGAGAAATTCATGGGTCGTGTGATTGAACAGGATTGGGAAGTCACCGCTCGCAATGAAGATGGCAGCGCATGGTCAGCTAAAAGTCTGTCCGGCCCGTTCCCGATGGAAACAACCATGTCATTTGAAGCATGTGGTGATAATAGTACCCGGGTCATTCGCACACTGAGCATTGATGTCGGTCGTTTCTTCAAGGTTGCATCACCGGTAGTCGGCCATATTGCCAGGCGCGGAATGGACACGGATTTCGCCAATCTCAAGGAGCTGCTCGAAACGGGAGCTTGATTCAGATTGTGTTATGCATGTTCTTCAAATGGAGTCACACATGACAGGGTGTAAATAAATATTAATCTTTTATCCATAATCTTTTTATAGCTTGTCGGGCATGGTTCGGCCTGTTGTTTGCGGCATAATCACATAACAGGGAGAGACAGATGCGGAAAACAGTATTATTGGCGATGGCACTGATATTCTCAATGCCTGTAGCTCAGGCATCTGATATTATGGATTGGCTTGATGAACATGCTGCAGGTACCGCTGCCAGATCAGGGGATGCTGTCGTGTCTGCGGATGCTGCAACCTTGTTGACCCTGGAGAACAAGCAAAATGAAATGTATCCACAGCCTTCACCGGATGGCCGATATCTGCTTACTGTAACATGGCAGGGAAAAGATGCCTGGATTTCACGCAGGTTCAGTGAAAATGGTGATCCGGCCAACCGTGTCAGTTTTGATGAAAGAGCTCTGGATTCCATTCACTGGAAGAATAATAGCAAGGTTTACTATCTTTCCGGTCGTGCCGGAGGCCTGGGTTTGTGGGAAAAAATATCTGATGGTGAAGGTATGCAACGACGCATTCAGCGCCTGGATGGTATCCTCACTCAACCGGTATTACTGGCCGATGGCAGTGTCATCGCCACGCGGCTGAAACCGATCAGTAGAAAATCAGGAATAAAAACATACAGGCATAAAAAACATGATGATTTTAATAACTGGACTTTCCCAGGTTTTGTGAGCGAAATCATTCGCTATAATGGCAAGGGTGCGGTTCATGTTCTGGCTGAAGGTGTGAATCCATCGCTGTCACCGGATGGTGAATGGATCGCTTTTTCCATGCCGACAGGGCGTAGTATACACCTATTTCGCATGCGTATAGACGGTTCCGACCTTATTCAGATTACGGATGCCAGAAGTGTTGATGTGCAGCCGTCATGGAGTAATGATGGCAAATCGATTCTGTTTACATCCAATCGTGCCGACAATGATTTGCGTCACCCGAACAAATCCGGTTGGGATATCTGGTCTATCGGTATTGATGGGCGTAACCTGGTACAGATCACTTTCGACAAGGCTCGCGATGGCGGGGCCCGGATGAGCCGTGACGGGCGCATATATTTTCACTCTGATCGTGCCATTACCAAGGCGATGCGCACAGAGCATCAGGTTAAATCCGGATCATCACACGGGTATCATATTTGGACGATTAACAGCTCAAACATCTAAGGAAGCGCTGATTAACCCAGTGCTTCCTTGCAGGCCACGGATGGCCTGCCAAAGCAGGTGCGTTAGTGCTTGATTTTGTAAGCAAAGGAAAAACCACGATTTTTCCTTTGCGTTTCTGAATCAGTTCAGGGTGCACTTATTCAGAGCTTCCTAACAGTTTGTTCTCCTTGAGAAAAGTCGCGGAACGGTTTTTTTGTGATGCCGGATATTCGGTATTTGCTTCGGAGGTTGATCGTTATCGCATTGCGATCTGATCCCATGCGTTTAAATATTCATTCAAATGCGGTTTCCCCTCCGCTTCGGACGCAATATAATTGCGGATTCCAAGCGCTGTTCGGGCATAGGATTCATCGTTCAATGCACCGGAAAAGAGTTGATGGCGCAGAAAAATCAGCATGGTTGAAAGCACATCGGTTTCGCAGTAGTTGCGAATTTCTTCAATCTGGCCGGCTTCGAACATGTCCCGAACATGATCGCCGGCCGTCTCCAGTTTGCCTGGTATATTGAATGCAGCTGCCACTTCATCCATCGAGCAGCGGGCCGAAGCTCCGAAATCAGATAATACTTCCAGCAAGTCACAATGATATTCCGGAGAATAACGGGTGTCGTAATTATGCCATTTATCGCCCTGTGAAAACCAGCGTGGACAACTCAGCCCGTGAGTCATTGCACGATATTTCAACACCGGAATATCAAACCCCCGGCCATTGAAGCTGACCAGTTGTGGTGCCCGGGACTCAATTAAATGAAAGAAACCTACCAATAATTCCTGCTCGGAACTGTTCTTGTCGCCACCACTGGCCAGCCTGCGGATGAGCAGTTCGCTGGTTTCCTCACCCGGCTCCCGGATCAGGTGGCCATAAGAGATTGCAACGACCTGATGAAATGGCTGACGCGGAAAATCATTACGCCCACCTGTTTTTTGAAGGAAATATTCAGTAAGTCCGTCCCGGGCTTCGCTGTCGGTAAGTTCCGGTGATCGCAATATACGTCGCGAGGCATCGGCATCGATCACTGTTTCAATATCAAACACAATCACATCACGCCTCACGATGATTCCTCCTGAAAAATTTCATAAGCAGCTTCCTCTCTCCCAGCACAAAGGCAGAAATAAAGAATACCGCGGTAGCACCGAGAACAGCTACGCCGATCCAGATGCCTTGCATCAGGCCATCTGCAGGAAAAGACCATTGCGTATCCAAACCGACCAGATATAGCAGCATGATCACACTGGCAATGACGGCTGTAGCCAGGCGTTTTGCAATATCAACCGTAAACAGCGAGCCATAAGTTTTGGTGAGGCGCATATAAAGCAGTATTACGTTTACAAATGCCGCCAGTGAGGTGGCCAGAGCCAGACCGACATAGGCCCAGAATTGCATCAGAATCACCGCCAATAGTATATTGACCGCTACGCTGATGGCAGCATAACGCATTGGCGCTTTAGCATCTTTTTCGGCATAACATGCAGATGCAAGCAGTTTTACCCAGCAGAAGGCAATCAGGCCCACAGCATAGGCTTTGAGTGTTTGCGCGGTCGCTACGCTGTCGGCATGGCTGAAAGCACCTCGTTCGAACAGGGTTACAACAATGGGTTCAGCCAGATAAAAGGAACCGACCACTGCCGGCAGGGTAATCCAGGTCAGCCAGACCAGACCAGAGCGCAGGTCATCTGCAGCAGCAGTCTGGTCGCCTCGGGAAAGATGGTCTGATAAGGCAGGCAGTAGTGCTGTGCTCATGGCAATACCGAACAGTGCCAGCGGCAATTGCACAATGCGATCTGAATAATACAGATAAGAGACAGCGCCTGTCTCCAATAATGTGGCCAGAATGGTGCCGATGAGAATATTGATCTGGACTGCAGCAATAGCGAGCAGGGCGGGACCGAACAGATGCAGTGTTTCGCTGATGGCGGGTTGTTGGAAATCAAAGCTGATGGCGGGAATCCAGCCGATCCGTTTTAAGGCGGGGAACTGGATGGCCAGCTGCAAGGCGCCGCCAATCAGTACGCCGATAGCAAGAGCAATGGCCGGGTTTTCAAATAAAGGCGCCAGTACGATGGCTGCAAAGATAATGGCAATATTTAATAACGCCGGACTGGCCGCAGGAACGGCAAACTGTTTGTGTGTATTGAGTACGGCCCAGGCCAGTGCAGCAAGTGAAATCATACCCAGGTAGGGAAACATCCAGCGCGCCAGCTCCAGTGCTATAGCCCATCGGTCCGGTTCATCAGCAAAGCCGGGCGCGAAGAGATACAACAGCCATGGCATCAACAGCATGCCGAGCAGAGTGAACAGGGTTAGAATAATAAGCAGCAAGGTGGCCAGCGCATTAAGGAATGCATGGGCTGCCTGTTCCCCCTTTCTACGTTCATCCGATAACACCGGCACCAGCGCGACGGTCAGCGTACCTTCGGCAAACATGCGGCGGAAAAAATTGGGTAGTTTAAAGGCAACAAAAAAAGCGTCGGCAAGCATGCCGGCTCCCAGTACGCGTGCCAGCAAAATATCGCGTACAAAACCGAGAATGCGCGACAACATGGTCCATCCGCCTACTTTGGAAGCGGCGCGCAGCAAACCGGAAGGCCTTGTGTGCTGACCATCCTGATTTGACTTGTCCTGATCTATGGCCATAATTCGCCGCCCTTTTATTCCCCGCTTGGGGTGCTGCTAGAAAGCCTAGCGCCGTAACGGGAGAAGGGCGAGCCTGACGCTTAGTACCGTCGATCAAGGCTACAGTTTTTTGGATAGAGTCCAAAGGTGGTGATGTTTTTATATGCCAGGAATTAGAGTAAATCCTGAAGAACCGTTTGAAATTGCAATGAAGCGTTTTCGCAAGCAGGTCGAGAAAGGTGGTGTGATTTCCGAATGCCGTCGTCGCGAAGCTTATGAGAAGCCTTCCGTTGCCAAGAAACGTAAAGAAGCTGCTGCACGCAAGCGTTTGATGAAACGTTTGCGTCGTGTTCGCATGCGCGAGAATCGCGATTATTAAATTGCTTATCTTGTAATTGATCTAAATGCCGGGCCTTTGTGTCCGGCATTTTATTTCGCCGCGAAGTGCAGCAGGGAAGATAAGAAGAGTCAGAGTTGATTCTTCCCGGGGTGTAAAAATAGCCGGGAATAGTTATACCAGTAATATTTTAATTTCTTCATGTACTTCGCACGCTTCATGGTGAATAATTCCTGTGAGTTTCAATGGAGTGAAGCATGTTAAATCAGTTAACCGAAGATATGAAAGCCGCTATGAAGGCAGGCGATAAACTGCGATTGTCCTGTATCCGCATGTTACGTGCGGCCATCAAGGATAAAGAAATTGAACTTGGCCATGGGCTGGATGAAGCAGAAGCCATGGCCGTATTGGCAAAGCTGGTCAAGCAACGCAATGATGCCGCATCACAATATGCCGATGCAGGCCGTGATGATTTGAAAGATAAGGAACTTGCCGAAGTAGAAATTATTCAGGCCTATCTGCCCGAACCGTTGTCCGGTGATGAGCTGGACGTCATTGTTGATCAGGCTATCAGCCAAACCGGTGCTGCCAGTATGCGCGATATGGGTAAGGTGATGGCGATCGTTAAAGACAAGGTAGCAGGACGGGCAGATATGGGTAAACTTTCAGGAATCGTCAAAGCCCGGCTGGCTTAGCCTGATTTAATCATGGGAGCGCACTTGCTTATTCACGTTTCGTATACTACATAAAGGTATATGTCCCACTTTCCACCATCATTCCTTGATGAGGTCATGGCGCGTTCCGATATTGTTGAAATTATCGGACGCCATGTCGAATTGAAAAAATCCGGCACCAATCTGATGGGCTTGTGTCCGTTTCATCATGAGAAATCACCATCGTTCTCTGTCTCGCCCGACAAACAGCTCTATTATTGTTTTGGTTGTGGTAAGGGGGGGGGGGCTTTCCAGTTTCTGATGGAGCACGACGGCTATTCATTCCCTGAAGCGGTGGAATATCTGGCCGAAAAAACAGGTCTGGAGATTCCGAAAGACAGTGAACGAAAACCGGGTGATGAAGCGCGTCAGAAACAGGCTTTTGATATGCTGGATCGCGCTTCGGATGCAATGAGTCGCGCTCTGCACGGGGAACAGGGCGATAAAGCCAGGGAATATTTAAAAAAGCGGGGACTTCCGGCAGCAATTATCCGCGATTACAGACTGGGTTATACGCCGGCCGGATACGGCTTTATGAACAAGGTGTTTGGTAGTGATGCCCGCACCAATAGTCAGCTGGAGGCAGTCGGCCTTTTATTCAAGGGTGATCATGGCTATGGAGATCGTTTCCGCGATCGCCTGATGTTTACTATTTGTGACCGGCGCGGTCGCGTAGTTGGCTTCGGTGGGCGTGTGCTGGGTGAGGGTGAACCCAAATATCTCAATTCGCCAGAAACCAAATGGTTCCACAAATCCAGTTTGTTGTACGGCTTTTCAGAACATCGCGATACCATTCGTAAAATAAGGCAACTGGTCATTGTTGAAGGTTATATGGATGTACTGGCACTGGCCGCACATGGCCTGAAAATTGGACTGGCACCACTGGGTACCGCGATTGGCGAGCCTCAGATTCGCGAGATTTTTCGTTTGTGTGATTCACCGGTATTTGCTTTCGATGGTGATCGGGCCGGCCGGCAGGCTGCCTGGCGAGCGCTGGACAGAATGCTGCCACTTTTGAAAGCGGAACTGACACCAAAATTTCTTTATCTGCCTGAGGGGGAAGATCCTGACTCATTGCTTAAAGCCAAAGGCGGGGAAGCGTTTCAGCAACGAATTGATGAAGACAGTAAACCTATTCTGGAGACGTGGTTGACAGGTCTGAAGCTGTTGGCCGGCCAGGGTGCCGATGGCCGGGCCCGAATGGCTAAAAAGGCGGATGCCATGCTGGCCACGATGACCGACACCTATCTGCAGCAGGCATGGCGACAGGAGGTGGAACAGGCCACCGGTATTTCATTGCAGCATGGCAGGCAGCGTCCTGCACTCAGGGCAAACGAACTGCAATCACAACAACAGGGTGAATTGAACCATGTTCAGGAGCGTTTTCTGGCTGGTTTGATGCAGCAGCCCGAGCGCTTTCACAGCCTTCCTGATATTGCAGCTGGTTTTTTTGTTGACAAGGACGGTGTTAATTCGATATATTCGCGCGCTTTTTCGATGCAAGCGGATGCTGAAGACGACAATACCGACATCGCGAGACAGCTGGCACAGGAATTCCCTGATTACCAGACCATGATTTCTCGCTGGGTGAATCAGGCAACCGTCCAGGATATTGAATACAAGAGTTTGGTGTTGGATATGGAAGCCAATGATATCCGCCGGCGTATGAAGCGCGGGCTGAATCTGGGTGAATCCGTACGGCTGCAAAAGCGGTTGAGTGTACTGCAGCAGCAACAGCGTCAACTCACTGAACAGTTGAGTGATACAGGAGCATAACCGTATGTCAAAGAACAGTCAGGAACAGGTCACAATCCGCGAATTGGGCACATTGATGGCCAAAGGAAAACAGGCCGGTTTTATCACCTATGAAGAACTGAACAATCATTTGCCGGGCGGACTGGTTTCTGCCAATCGTGTTGAGCAGCTTATTAACGTTTTCACAGAAATGGGTGTGGAAGTTGTTGATCCGGAACGTGCCCCTACCGGCGCCTATGCCATGCGCAAAGATCGTCTGCGCAAGGAAGATTCTGCTTTGCGTGCCGATACATCGCAACTGGGAACGGTCGTTCGCATTGATGATCCGGTGCGTATGTATCTGCGTGAAATGGGTACGGTTGAACTGTTGACTCGTGAAGGCGAGATTGAAATTGCCCGCCGCATCGAAGAAGGCCGTATGCAGGTACATGAATCGATTTGCCTGTGTCCATCGACATTCCGCGAAATCATGTTACTGGGCGAACGAATCGCTGAAATCCGTGATGAAGCGCTGGAAAATGATGAAGAACCGAATTTCCGGGACATCATTGATGTGGATGAAAAAGTCATCAATGCAGCTGCCATTAAGGAATATGAAAACCGTATGAGCCGCAGTGAAGATGAGGACGATGAGCCCGATGAAGTTGAAACCAAACTTGATGGTGAGCAACTGACAGCTGCCATCAAGGCTCGTACGGCCACTCCGGACGGCACACCGATGCTGGAAACCGTTATTACCAAGGACGAGCAACTGGAAGAAGCGCTGGGACACTTTAGTAATGCTAAAGAGTTGCATGACGAGTTCATATCACTGAAAAAGAAGCTGGCCAAGAAGCCGAATGATGAAAAGCTGCAGCTCAAAAGTCGCGAAGTGCTTGATGCCATGCTGCTTGAACTGGTCAGTATTCCTTTTTCACCGCGTCAGCTTGATCAGCTTGTACAGCGCTTCAAAAATGCTATTGAGCGTGTTCGCCGCTTTGAGCGCACGATTCGCGACTTTGCCCTGAAGTCAAGAATGCCGCGAAAGTTATTTCTGGAAACTTTTCCGCCGAATGAAACCAGTGAACGCTGGGTTGATGATGTGATCAGGCAGAACAGGGATGCGGCCTGGGTAGAGAAAATTGAAAGTGTTACGGGTAAAATAAAGGAAAACCAGCGTCGGCTCAAACGTGTTGAGCAGGAAACCGAAATGGATATTGTCGAGCTGAAGGAAGTTGCTCGTAAACTGACCATGGGTGAAGCCAAGATGCGTCAGGCCAAACGCGAAATGA
>CAZWWF010000034.1:0-12071 GCA_964636805.1 uncultured Zetaproteobacteria bacterium | reverse complement strand
CTGAAACTCACCGGTAGCGCCAAAGAGCAATTCGCCCAATGGCGCGCTTTTCTAAAAAGGATTTATGAAGAGGAAGCCACACCAGATGTTCAACTCTGATTCTTTTCTTCTATGCTAGAAGAAAAACTGCTGCAGGCCAGTCAGACCCATACCAAAAACAACAAGCGTATGCTGTCCATGCTTGCCATTGCTGCGGTTGCCATTGCCATTTTCATGATGGCGATGTGGCTCTTTGATTCTAGTTCAAACACAGACGCGCCGGAGGTTACTGTTAAAACATCATCTCCGGCAGACACTTCGAAACTTCGTGAGCAATTCATACAACAGTTGCATCTTTATGAGGATGACATTGCACCGGCACTTGCTAGCGCAAACCTCAAAGCCTGGAGCGCCGACAAGGAACTGGCGGTCGCTGCGCTGAAAGACAAGGCAAGCGCGTCGTTTGCAACAGGCGATTATCCAGCGGCGCTCCAGGAACTCTCCGATTTGGAAACGATGGCCAGACAGTTACTGGCACATAGAGAGGAAATGTTTTCTTCAGCGTTTTCGATGGCCAAAAGCGCTCTGGACGCCGATAATCCTGTCGAAGCAAAGCAGCAAATCAACAAAGCCCTGCTGCTTAAACCGGTTAACCCGGAGGCTATCAAGCTGGCACAGCGTATTGACGCGCTGCCGAAAATCTTGGCGCTGTTAAAGAAAGCAGCGGTCGCACGCACTGAAAATAACCCGGAGAAGGAATATACAGCGGTTGCCGAGGCGCTTAAGCTGGCTCCCGACAGACAGGCGTTAAAACAGCGGAAAGCCGCGCTGAAAGAGATTATCAAGGAAAATCAGTTTGCTCCATTGATCGCCCTTGGTTTGGACAGTGTAAAAGACAGGAAGCTGCGGCAGGCCCGATCCAGTTATAATAAAGCCAAACAATTATACCCGGGGCGTTCAGAGCTTCGCATCCTGAAGAAGGCGATTAACAAGCTCGCGAGCACTCTGGATCTGGATTCGGCTAAAACACGCGGTAAGGCAGCTGTCGCCCGTGATCAGTGGGATAAAGCGCAATCTGTGTATGCCGCTGCGGCAAAACGACACCCCGATGATAAAACGATTCGCGATGGTTTGCAGTTATCAAACAAGCTGGTAAGCCTGCATCGAACGCTCTCGGATTATCTCAGACAACCCGAACGCCTTGCTGCGGACAACATTGCCGCCAAGGCACGACAAGCACTGACTCAGGCACGTGTTTTTGCTCAAAATAGTCAATCCCTGCGCCGGAAAGCAGCTGAGTTGAATACTCTTCTTGCCAAAGTAAATGTGAAAATACCGGTAACCGTAACATCGGATAATCAAACATTTATCCTGGTCAGAGGTATCGGCAAGGTAGGAATAACTCAGCAAAGAACCATCCGGCTCAAAGCCGGATCCTATACATTTGAGGGCATGCGCAAGGGTTACAAATCCAAGCTTGTTGAGGTACGCATCCCCATCGGCTCACGCTCGTTTGACGTAAAGGTTGTCTGTGATGAACGAATTTAAAGCCCCTCCCCCGGCTGAAGCAAGCGACAGCGATGCCAGCAATGACAATATCGACTCAACCCATAAGGAATTGCTGCGCGCCAGATCCCGCCAGCGGCGATTTTATATATTGCTTGTGCTGGCCCTGTTTTCCGGCGCGATTTTAACCACAGTCCTTATCAGCTTTTCCAATGGCACGCTTATCGATGTACAACCAAAACAGGCGCAGGATAGCGCTGCACTGAAAGTAGTCGGAGCGTTGGGAGGCTCAATCGGCAGTACAGTCTATTCCTTGTTTGGCAATCCGACCATTGAGGTATCGGCCACCGGATTTGCCACGCTGCGAAAAACACTACTGGATTCAGAGACTGGCGGTACGCTCAGTATTAAACTATCTGAAATCCCTCAGCTGTTACGTGTGACAACAAAGCCGGGCTCGGACAAAACGCGCTGGTCTGTCGATAGCAATATGGTAGTAGTCGCAAAGCAATTGCGGCAAAAGCTGTTTTCCGGTGAGCATACCATTGAAATTAACAGCCCCTATTTCAAAAAGCAGAACATCAACGTCACCATGGTTCCAGGCAAGGGGGTAGAACGCAGTGTGGGCTTACAAACCATAAGCGGCCAGATACGCATCACCACACTGCCAACAGGCGCCAGCGTGCGCATCAATGGTGAAGCGGTTGGTCTTTCACCCCTATCAGTAACAAAACCGGGTGGCCAATACCGGCTGGAGGTGGCGCTTGGCGATTTCCAAAGCATCTCCGAAGATGTTGAAATTACCAACACTGAAAAGCTGATCGAACGTGATTATCGTCTGGCAGCCAAAAAAGCTTATGTGCATGTGCACCTGACGCCTGCTGGCGGGATATTACTGTTGAATGGCAAAAAAACACCTTTGCTAGCTGAAAAACTGGCCGTTAAAGCCCACGCCAACAATATGCTGAGCTATCACAAGGCCGGCTATTTTTCGCAACAGCAAACGGTGTCCATCGCTCCCGGAGAAGAAAAGAAGATTTCATTTCAACTCAAACCCGAGATTGGCGAGGTTGATGTTCGTTCAAAACCGAATACGTTCGTTATTGTTGATGGAAAACAGATGGGGAAAACGCCGTTGAAATTAACATTATCGGCGCTGCCGCATCGCATTGAATTACGTAAACGCGGTTTTCGTAGCTATAAAAAAACGTTGACGCCAAGCAGTAAATCTACAAAAAAAATACGCGCGGTATTGCGTACGGAGTTGCAGGCCAGGCTATCGGAATTACCAAGGGAGTTTAGCAACTCGGTCGGCATGCGATTAAAATTGTTCAAACCACGCGGCAGTTTCGTGATGGGAGCGCCACGCTATGAAAAAGGCCAGCGCGCCAACGAGTTTTTGCGCACGGTAAAACTGACCAGACCCTTTTATATCGGTAAATACGAAGTTACCGGCGCACAGTTCGCTAGGAGTAAGAAAGGGGACAGTTTACCTTCTTCGGGACGAAAAGGTGAAACTGCCCCCTTTTTACTCCCGGTACGCTCGGTGAGCTGGATTGAAGCAGCACAGTTCTGCAACTGGCTCAGTGAACGGGAAAAGCTTTCTCCCTTCTACAATATTCGCAATGGCCAATATACAGGTTTCAATGTGACATCGGATGGTTACAGGTTACCGAGTGAAGCTGAGTGGGAGTGGCTGGCCAGAAAAGCGGGGAAAGCCAAACAGAGTAAATTTACATGGGGTGATGAGACAACCATCCCCGAGAATTCCGGTAACATCGCCGATGAAACAGCCAAAGGAACAACCGCGCACTACGTGCCCAATTATTCCGACGGCTATGCAGGTCTGGCTCCGGTTGGCAGTTACCCGGCAGAAAAATCAGGCCTGTATGACCTGACCGGAAATGTCAGTGAATGGGTACATGATGTTTATACTTTAGTGCCGCCTGTCGGACAAAAAACAGAGCTTGACCCGTTGGGTCAAAGCACAGGTGACACGCACACCGTAAAAGGTTCAAACTGGCGCTCGGGAACTATCACCGAATTACGAGCCTCATATCGCGATGGTTCGGACACGGGGCGCGACGATATCGGTTTTCGCGTTGCACGATATATTGACTAACGCGCGTTGTTTATTTCATGTTAAGCAAGGAGGAGTTCATGACTGATATTCACAGTTCCAGACGATTCAAGCGAAGTACGCTTATTATAATAACCATACTTGGTATTGGATTGCTGGCTGGCACGGCGTATGCCGCCATGCGATCCATTCAGCTGGATTCACCGGCCACATTTCCGGTGGATATATAAGACAGGAGACTCGTATGTCCGAAATGATTAAAAGCATCGCCGTATTGATCGGTAGCGCCATTAGCGTACACCTGTCCTATATCGGCTATATTCGACCGCAAGCTGATGTGATTATTGCCCAGGCCAAACTGGCCGGACAATCGGCACCGCGCGATATTCTGGTGGTACTGAAAGATTATGAGCAGGAAATCTGCCTTATTCTGATGCTGTGGGCGGTCTATCTGATTCTGAGCAAATGCTTCGCTATTCTCAAGGACAAATACCTGTTTACCGTCGACCTGCTGGAAGATACGGCAGAAAGTGGCGGCGACCTTAAAGTCGCCTTGTCCAATCTCGATAACTTGCCGACGGAAACCAGAGAAACGCCGCTGGTTGAAACCTTGATGGCAAGCCTGCGGCGATATTTAATCACCAACGATGTGCAAAACACCTCCGATGCAGTGGAATCAAGTGTCGAATCGTTGGCGGTTCGACAGGAAGCCGAAAATTCGATGATTCGTTATCTGATCTGGGTGATTCCTTCCATCGGTTTTGTTGGCACGGTCAGGGGCATTGGCCAGGCGCTTTCTCTGGCTGATCAGGCCCTGGCCGGTGATATCGCCGGCATGACAAATAGCCTGGGCATTGCTTTTAACTCCACCTTTGTCGCACTGCTGGTGAGTATTCTATTGATGCTTCTGTTGCATCAGTTGCAGCGATTACAGGATGGCCTTGTTGTGGATACGCAAGCCTATTGTGAAAAGTTCCTGTTAAAACGTATTTCCGAACAGTAGGCCCACACTGAAACTCCGTCGCAAAACCGAAGGATTCAGTATTGCATTCCTTGATATTATGGCCTGCGGCCTGGGTGCCATTATTCTGGTGTTTATGATTATCAAACATAACGTTGATCAACCCACTACAGAGTCCAATCTGTTGCAGTCCGATCTGGCTGAGTTACAGAAACAGCAAACAACACTGAACCAGTCAATCTCCCAACTGGATGCTGATGCGCTGAATGAAATGAAAAAGATCAGTCGAAATCAGGCAACGGTTTCCGCATTAAAGCAAGAAACAGCCAAAAAAAGTGATCTACTCAAGCGCAGGAATATGGAGCTCTCCGCGGTCAAAAATACGATTAAAAATGCGCCCAAGGCAAAAAAAGACGATGTTGTGAAAAATGATCGGGGCGGGGAAGAAAATTATATCATGGGCATCAAGGTCGAAGGGCGAAAAATAGTTTTTCTCGTTGACAGCAGTGCATCCATGACCGATGAAAGACTGATCCAGATTATCCGCCGCAAAAACAGCTCGGAAAGTGAGAAGAAAAGAGGCCCCAAGTGGCAGCGCACCAAACGCATCATGCGCTGGCTGCTGGCGCGCGCACCTAAATCCAGTCAGGTCGCTATCGTAGCTTATAATAAAACAGCCAGGGTGCTGGGTGGATCAGGCTGGCTGAACGGGCGTAATACCGGTAGCATACAAAAGCTTTACAGAGAGATTGATAAACTT
This sequence comes from uncultured Zetaproteobacteria bacterium, assembly GCA_964636805.1. Taxonomy (GTDB): domain Bacteria; phylum Pseudomonadota; class Zetaproteobacteria; order Mariprofundales; family Mariprofundaceae; genus Mariprofundus. The sequence continues at coordinate 6,785 of CAZWWF010000034.1, read as the reverse complement.
GTACCAACCGGATCAACCAATTTACAACTGGGCTTGCAAAAAGCCGCGGCGCTCGGGCCTACAGATATGTATGTGGTTACTGACGGTCTACCTACAGCTGGACAATCGCGTTATTCGAGCCTCAATCCATTTTCAGCCTGCAGCTCCCTGTTGGGTAAATCCAGCAATATCTCCGGTAACTGTCGCGTCAAACTGTTCCGGCAGAGTATTTATGAAAGTTCGCCCAAGGGCGGTGTGAAAATTAATGTCATCCTGCTTCCCATCGAAGGTGATCCGCAGGCAGCTCCGGAATACTGGGCATGGAGCGCTTCAACGGGCGGTTTGCTAATTAGTCCTGCGCTAAGTTGGCCATGAAATCACGCCGGGGAAATCTGGAGATTTTCAGTCTGTCCTTCCTGGACATCGTTTCCTGTGGATTTGGCGCTGTCATTTTACTGGTGTTGATATCCAAGCCGCTTGAAGGCACCAGCAACCCGGATATTGATGCCGCCAAACAAATGTTACAGCAAGTGATATCGGCACAAGATAATATTGAAAAGTCCTCCAGAAAACTGGAAAAAAAACAGCAGGAGCTCACCAGCCTCAAACAGATCAGTTCGCTGATTAAACAATCCGAGGCAACGACGAAAAAGCAGCTGGGCGCCAAAAGTAGCGAACTTGAGAAGCTGGATGGCGATCTCGAAGGCCTGTCTCTGGTTGAATCCTCACTCAAACGCGCCTCAATCAGCCCCAGCTCTTCAACAAAAAGGGATGCGGAGGTCGGCGGCATACCGGTTGATAGCGATTACATTATTTTTATCGTCGACACATCCGGCAGTATGCTCAATATCTGGCCGCGCGTATCCCGAGAGCTGATTAATGTGCTGAAAATTCATCCCAAAGTGACGGGCTTTCAAATCATGAATGACAATGGAACCCATTTAATTTCAAGCTATGCAGGAACATGGATTCCCGATACCCCGCAACGACGCAGAGCCGTGATGGGTATGTTCACATCATGGAACAGCGCTTCAAACAGCAGCCCGGTTGAAGGGATTGAGATGGCATTAAAAAGATATGCAAAATCTGATATTTCCCTGTCCATATATGTTTTCGGGGATGATTATTCCGGTTCATCCTATGGCCCGGTCATTGACACCATCGACAAGCTGAACCGCAATCGCATCACAGGAAAAAGATTGGCCAAAATTCACGCGATCGGATTTATGTCGCAATACACCACCAACCGCTTTGCTATCCTGATGCGAGAAGTAACCAAACGTAATGGTGGAACCTTCCTGGCTCTGCATCCATAATCAGTCATCGTCAGGTTGTCCCTGTCAGGGCCGATCACGCTGTCTGATTTGTCTGATTCCGGTCATCATCCGATTGCACCCCTGCTCTGCCGAGCCGGTGTCTCTACAAAATACAGGAGCAGCGCACCGACAGCGAACAACAGTACAATCACCAGTATAGAAAAACGGGCACTGCCGGACATGAGACTGGCCACGCCCATGAGTGCCGGCCCCATCACTGCAGCGAATTTTCCCAGCATATTGAAAAACCCGAAAAATTCAGCGGCTTGATGTTTGGGTATCATACGAGCATACATTGAGCGCGATAATGCCTGCACACCACCCATGACCAGACCAATTGCTGCTGCTAGCCAGTAAAAATCGGATGCCTGCTGCATCGTGGAACTCCACACGCAAACGACTGAATAAATGGCAAGGCTCACCAGAATAACACCCTTGGCGCTCCAGCGCTCACCCAGCCAACCCATCGCCAGCGCAGCAGGAAAAGCAATAAACTGCGTCATCAGCAACGCCGTGATTAACACCGATGAATCGAAGCCCAGCGACAATCCATAATCCACAGCCATTCGAGCCACTGTATTAACCCCATCGATATAGAGAAAATAAGCCAGCAGGAACAACCAAATCTGTTTCAGCCCACGCAAATGATGGAATGTTTCACGCAGCTGGCTAAAACCGTTTCTGGCGGCATCCAGCCAGTGTGCAGTTGTCACTTCGCCCTGTTCATGCACAAAGCGAGCCAGCGGCAACGTAAATAACGCCCACCACAGAGCCACAGTGATAAATGACCATCGTACTGCTTCTGCTTTACCGTCCAATAAAAACCAGTCCGGACGCAATGTCATCAGTACATTCACAGCAAATAAAACGCCGCCACCGATATATCCGACGGCGTAACCAAGCGATGACACCCGGTCCAGTTTCTCATGCTCGGCCACATCAACAATCAGAGCATCATAAAACACATTGGCACCGGAAAAGCCAATAGCACCAAACGCATAAATCATCACAGCCAACAGCCAGTGCCCTTCCCCGACCAAAAACAGTGCTGCTGTCATCAACACACCCAAAACAGTAAAGCTGATTAACATCCGCTTTTTCAAGCCACCCTGATCCGCCATTGCCCCCAGCACAGGGGCCAGCAAGGCAATCAACAGCCCGGCACCGGCGTTGGACAGACCAAGCCAGAACGTTGATTCATTGGCAGTAAGACCCGTTGCCCAATACTGCTTGAAGAATACTGGGAAAAAACCGGCCATTACAGTCGTTGCATAAGCTGAATTAGCCCAGTCATAAATAGCCCATGACCACATGGATCGGTGTTTGTTATTATTCATCACGCCAATTTAGTTTGCGGGCAGGATTTTGGCGAGGAGGAATTCCATTATGCGCGTTATCATTCAACGTGTCAGCAGCGCCAGCCTGATTTGTAAGCAGGCTGCTTCGAAACAGATCAGCAAAGAAATCGGCAGGGGTATCGTCGCACTAGTCGGCGTCGAAAGCGATGATGATGAAAGCCGCGTCAACCGCATGGCCGAGCGTCTGCTGAGCTATCGCATTTTCCCGGATAGTAATGGACGCATGAACCTAAGCCTCTCCGACATCGCCGGCGACCTGTTGATTGTGCCAAATTTTACCGTTGCCGCCGACACCAACAAAGGAACCCGGGCTGGCTTCTCAACAGCCGCAACAGCGGAGACCGGAGCACGTCTGTTCGATTCACTGACACGCAGCATCCAACAACAGCATGATCATATCGAAACCGGCATCTTCGGTGCTGACATGCAGATCACCCTGACTAATGACGGACCGGTCACCTTCATTCTGCAAAGCTGATCTTGACGTATGATATATCCACCCTGTCACTTGTTATAACAGATCCCGGTCAACCATGTTGATTCAATCACCGACTGACCAACAGAAAAATATCTCTGAACCATCACAAGCACTTCTGAAACAGCCCGCAGAGCAGAATATTTTATGACATAGTCAGCTTTATATATCCCTTGCAATGAGCGGTTATTGATATCTCAAAAAAACGAATATCACCTGTTTGATCGCACCTCCCTTTCAATCACACCACCATTGAAAGGCTTATTTTAATTTATTCACCTATCTTCCTATTCATTTTACAGATATTTTCATCCCGGGTTGAATCAATAACAGCCAATAAAGACCCGCAAAACAGACATATTGTACAACTGTTAAATGTGACGACAGGCCGCACCTGTTCAATACCTATTGCTTGCGAATCTGGCCAAACCACAACATGATCAGGCAAATGACTGAAAGAATCAGGGCGCTTATGGATATTCGGTACTGTCAAATGGTATTGCCATGTAGACTTTACTGATGCGGCTTTCCGGAGATGAAAGGTTTGGAAAACTCTACTTATATGCGGTGAAGGAGGCATATGTTATGAAAAACGCCATCTCTGAAACAAATGCAATAACTTCCTCCGATGTATCCGAAGAAATTTCGATGCAAAGCGATCAGCGTCTGATTACAAGCACCATTGCATACATCATTCTTGCGGCAACACTGATGCCATTGTGGGGGCTGTTTGACTATCTCATTGACCCGCAACATTTCAATCTGTTTTTCACCTTCCGAATCATATTTTCATTGGTCGCCATCACCATGCTGCTTCTGTTCATTAAATATGGATGCCCCAAATATTATTACCGCCCTCTGGGGCTGGTGATTTATATGGCACTGATTTGTGCCATTTTTCCGATGGTTGTGATCACACCGGAAAAATACCCTTATTACCTCGGTTTCAGTACCATCTTCTTCGGTACTTCGATCTTAATGATTTGGCCCATGGTGTACATGATCGTTCCATTACTGGTAACGGAATTATTACTTGCTATTTTTGAGCTCCCCTATGCTTCTTCTCAACAGGTGACTACCGCAATCTTTTTAATGGTGACAGTCGGTGCAGGTTCATGTTTTGCCAGTTGGTTGATATACAGGAACCACCGAGAAACCGCTGACTTAATGTCACAGCTCAATCATCTTACTTTGTCAGATTCACTGACCAGATTATATAACCGTCGCTACCTGGACATTCATCTGGTGGATGTTATTTACCGGGTCAAGCGTGATCAAATACCGCTTGTGGTTATGATGATGGATATCGATCATTTCAAAGCATACAATGACAATTATGGACATCAAGCGGGCGATGAATGTTTACGCCAAATTGGCGTTTGCTTGCGTCGAACAGTCATCCGTAAAGGCGATTTCGCTGCCCGGTACGGGGGAGAAGAGTTTGTGCTGGTTTTGCCAAATACCGATGCTCACGGGGCTGAACGGATTGCCAGACGAATGATCAATGTCATATCTGAACAGAAGATAGTTCACGATTATTCGCCGACAGCAAAATTTATTACTGTAAGCATAGGGATAGCATATTATCCATCCACACCGGATATAACACCAGAGCGGGTTATTTCTGATGCCGATGCTGTAATGTATCGCGCAAAAGAAAACGGTAGAAATCAATTTTTGATCAGAACATTTTAGGTGCCTTGGGATAATTTCCGGCTCATTGCTTTTATTTGATTAGGTTTTTGGATGTATAACAATGGCGTACTAGCGAGGCAACATGTCCCATATAACTACCGATCATAAACTGGGCCTGGACATACATTCGGGTTCCGGCCCGCAAGCCGGATGAAATGAGGAGTCAAATCATGATCCGCATCTTTATTGCCCGGATTAGTGGTCCTGTCATAGCACTATTATGTGCAACTACGGTAGATATTCCCGGTCACCCCGAAGCGGCATCCATGTTGGGCCTTGCGCTATGGATGGCAATCTGGTGGATATCCGAATGTGTACCACTGGCACTCACCGCTCTGATTCCACTGGTCTGTTTCCCGCTTTTTGGCATTGCCGCCGGAAAAGAAATCGCACCCAAATATGTGAACTCTATTATTTTCCTGTTTATCGGAGGATTCCTGATTGCTCAAGCTATGGAGAATTCCGGCCTGCATAAACGCATCGCCCTGAATATGCTGGCTCGCCTGCATGCCAGCCCACTACAATTGGCACTCGGCTTTTCCATCACTACCGCCTTCCTGTCCATGTGGATATCCAACACAGCCACCACCATGCTAATGGTCACCATCTCCCTGCCGTTGCTGCACAGGCTGATGGAGGAACATGGCAAAGAAACAATCGCCCCGATGGCATCCAGTTTCCTGTTGATTATCGCCTATTCAGCCAACATCGGTGGCATGGGTACACCGGTCGGCACTGCACCCAATCTGGTATTTCTGGAGAATTTACGTATCACTGCACCAGAATCCGTTCCCTCTTTTCTCGAATGGATGATGATCGGCATTCCCATGGTCGTGGTCGGGATCGGCGTACTATTTGCCGTGCTCGGGCCGGGATTATCCCGTCTGCCATGGAAGGGCTCGGATGGTACAGCGTTGGAACAATCATTACAGGAACTGGGAGGAATGCGCTTTGAAGAAAAGTGCGTTGGCTGGGTACTCGGCATCACCGCGCTTCTGTGGATGAGCCGCAAAGGTATCCATGCAGAAAGTTTCAATATTTCCGGCTGGGAAAAATTACTACCCTACAATGGCGTGGATGACGGTACCATTGCAATTCTAATGGCATCGCTGCTGTTTCTATTCCGCAGCAAACGTTCCGGTTCAATATTGGATACCGAATCATTCAGAAAACTTCCATGGGATATTGTCCTGTTACTTGGCGGCGGCTTTGCACTGGCTTATGGCATGCAAAGCTCAGGTCTCTCAAGCTGGATCGGTAACCAGCTTGAGTTTTTACAAGCTGTGCCACTGCCTGTGATGATGCTTGGTATTGCTCTGGTCATCACTTTCCTGACCGAAATCACCAGTAACACAGCTACAACCCAGGTCATGTTGCCGATACTCGCAGCCGCCGCTCTGACCAACGCGCTTGACCCGACTTATATCCTGCTGGTCGCCACGCTGTCTGCTTCCTGTGCCTTTATGCTGCCGGTAGCGACACCGCCAAACGCCATTGTTTTTGGTTCGGGACATGTACCAATGCGCAGTATGATGAATACAGGTATTCGCTTGAACATTATCATGGCATTTGTCGTGATATCCGTTGTTTATATGATCAGACCATTGCTTCCATCATAGGTTCAACTGTTCTATTCCAAGGAAGCTCTGAATCAGTGCATCCTGTACTGATTCATAAACGCAAAGACAAAAGCGTGGTTTTTACTTTGCTTACACAACATTGCAGGAAAGCCATGTTGCACATCGCACACCAAAGGGGGACATTCATGGACGTATGGCATAAAACCAGGCACTTACAGCACATAATTTTGGCGACCCGTCCATGGGTCGCATGGATCCTCTGAGTTTTTCAGGATATCCCTAACTATTTGATATTAATTTGTTTTTTTAAACTATAATACTACTTGCAAAACACACTTGAAAACGCATAACGAAGATATTATATAATCGTTACCGGAACAGA
>CAZWWF010000033.1:0-12447 GCA_964636805.1 uncultured Zetaproteobacteria bacterium | reverse complement strand
GCATGAAGGTGGATACACCTGCAGTTGCTACACACCTTTTACAGGATCCGAAAGCTGCGTTGACGCCGATTGGTGATTTTTTGCGCAAGTCCAGTCTGGATGAATTGCCCCAGTTATGGTGTGTGTTAACAGGCAGGATGAGTTTTGTCGGACCGCGTCCAGCATTGTATAATCAGGATGACTTGATTGCATTGCGTACCGAGAAAGGCGTGCATGTATTGCCTGTGGGGCTGACTGGTTGGGCGCAGGTGAACGGGCGCGATGAATTGCCGATTCCGCAGAAGGTGGCTTTGGATGTGGAATATTTACAGCGACATTCTTTGGGCTTTGATATATATATATTATGGTTGACCTTTATCAGGGTGGTTCGCCGTGACGGTGTGTCTCACTAATGTTTCTTTTGTTTCGCATGACAAATCAGGCAGGCTTGGTTGATGTTATTGCTCGCTGTTAATGTGTTTCTCTGTATTGCTGCACTTGCCTTCCCGTTCTCGGTGGCGGCAACGAACGTGTGTCTTGGCATTGCGCTGGCTCTTGGCATTGTCTCCGGTTCGTGGTGGCTGGGTGCGAAGCGGTGCTTGTATGAATTTCGACCGCTTGGCATCGCTGTTGCGGCTTATTTTACCCTACTTCTGGTCGGCTTGGTCTGGAGTCAGAATATCGGCTGGGGTATGCATATTATAGGTCGACAGTGGTTCTGGTTGCTGGTACCTGTGCTGGTGTTCACGCTGTCTGATGAGAAGTGGCGCAGATACTTTATGATCTCTCTATCTGTTGGTTTATCGCTTCACCTGCTATTCTGTGTATTGCAATCGTTTGGGTATGTGCATGTGACAACGGATGGCTCGAGTGCGGATAATGCAACAGGCCATATTGGTCATATCGGCTTTGGTTTCGTATACGGGGTCTGGGCAGCATGGTTGTTGTTCACGGGTTTACGTTCACAGGGGAAACTGCGTTGGCTTTGCTGGGCCTTGGCAATCTGGGCATATGTGATGATCTTTGCTGCACAGGGGCGTAGTGGTTATATCGTGGCTTTTGTACTTGCGTTGGCTGTAATCATAAAATGGCATAAGGGTCGTAGCGACTGGAAAAGAGTAACATGGATTGTCGGGGTGACCTTTGTGTTATTTGGTTTTGCACTGGCATTAGGACCGGCAAAAGAACGTATGCTGGGCACCTGGATGGTCATGACCGGAGAACAGCAGGATATAGAAGGGTTCTGGCAAAATTATGCTGCGCAAGCTACGGACCAGCGTATTTTGATGTGGAAAACCACGCTGGATATTTATTGGATACACCCTGTTTTAGGGGTTGGAACAGGTGGGCTTCCGGATGCGGTTGCTGCATTGAAGGCAGAAGGGCGATCAGCATCAAAGTTTACCTTTGTGCACCCGCATAACCAATATTTGCTGGCGCTGGTTCGCTGGGGACCTGCCGGTCTGGCACTGTTGATTCTGATGCTTTTTTACTGGATGCGTGAAGGCTGGCGACGGGACTGGCACGAATCTGTCACTGCGCCATTGCTTTTTTTGCCGGCATTGGCCCTTGTGATTCATGGTTTGAGTTCGACTGCTGTAGAGGAACATTTTTCTGCTATACTAGCTGTATTGTTGTTGGGTGTGGCATTGTCCGATAACAGATATCAAGATAAGGAAGGAGGATGAATCTGAAAATCAGACAGATATTGTTATCGCTGTTTGTGGCGATGTTTATGGCAGGAGGATTGGCATGGGCGGGTGATGCGGTGGATATTAATACTGCAACTGCCAAAGAATTGCAGAAGGTCGAAGGCATTGGGGCCAAAACGGCAGAAAAAATTGTTGCTTATCGGGCTGAACACGGAGCGTTCAAAAATGTCGAGGAACTGTTGAAAATAAAAGGTTTTGGCAAAAAGAAACTGGAAAAAGCAGGTGATGAATTGACCGTTGGTGATGTAAAGGATAGTGAAGATTCGGATAAACACTGATTGGCAATAGATACCTGAGAGGGTGGCTATTTTCAGCTTGGAGATTGCCGCCCTCTGTTTTTTGTGAAGCATGGCCGCTATGGCAATAAAGAAACTGATATCGCTTAGAAGTCGCTGGATGGCATTTTCTCATGATCTGTTATGGGTTTTTGCGGCAGTCTGGGTTGCTTTTTGGTTGCGATTTAATCTGGGAGATATTCCTTCCCCTTATCTGCCAGCATTATATCTTTTGATCGAGATTGCATTGCCCGTACAGGCAATGTTTTTCTGGTATTTTGGGCTGTACCGGGGCATCTGGCGCTTTGCCTCGCTACCCGATCTGCTGCGCATTCTCCAGTCCGTGCTGCTTGGTGTATTGACGACTTTTATTATCATGTTTATCTGGCAGAGACTAGAGGGCATGCCGCGTTCGGTACTGTTTCTCTATCCGTTGATTCTGGCCTTGGGGCTGGCCGGGCCTCGTCTTTTTTATCGCTGGCTGAAAGATCATCACCTGCATCTAAGTGCAACGGAGCGTGAACGTGCATTACTTGTCGGTGCGGGCCGGGCCGGTGAATTGCTGGTGCGCGATTTGTTGAAATCGGGTCCGTATGATCCGGTCGGGTTTCTCGATGATGCAGACAGGCGTCAGGGGCAGGAAATTCAGGGTGTACGTGTGATCGGAAGAGTGTCAGATATGGAGCAGGTGATCAGTGATATGGAGGTTAACGTCGTACTTCTGGCTATCCCCTCAGCCTCGCATCAGATCATTCAATCCGTGGTGAACAGATGTCAGAAACTGTCGGTACCGTGCAGGACATTACCATCGGTTGCCGACCTGGCCGATGGACGGGTAGAGGTTTCACGGCTCAGACAGGTGCAAATTGAGGATTTACTGGGGCGCGACACGATCAAACTCGATGATTCAGGCATCCATCTGCTGATAGCTGATAGCTGTGTACTGGTTACCGGCGCAGGTGGCTCGATCGGTTCCGAGTTATGCCGTCAGATTTTATCACACAAGCCGTCACATCTGCTGTTACTGGATCACGGTGAGTTCAATCTGTATTCGATTGAGCGGGAGTTACTGTTATCTGCCGATGCCCTGGTTTGCCAGATTAAAGCGCTGTTGGGCGATATTCGTGATGGTGATCGCATGCGCTGGCTATTTGAGCACTTTCGTCCCGCAGTCGTGTTTAATGCAGCAGCCTATAAACATGTACCTCTGGTGGAACAGAATCCGGCTGAAGGTGTGAAAACCAATGTATTGGGCACGTGCCAGTTGGCTGATCTGGCTGTCGAGGCCGGGGTCAAGAAATTTATTCAGATTTCGACTGACAAGGCGGTCAACCCGACCAATGTGATGGGGGCAAGTAAACGTTCGGCGGAAATCTATTGCCAGAATCTGAGTCTTCGTTGTGATCATACAACATTTATCACCACACGTTTTGGCAATGTACTGGGCTCGGCTGGCTCAGTCGTTCCCCTGTTTCGCAGCCAGATTGAGGCTGGTGGGCCGGTAACGGTAACACATCCGGAAATCACCCGCTATTTCATGACCATTCCGGAAGCCGTCAGTTTAATTTTGCAAGCGGCTACGATGGGAAATGGCGGTGAGATATTTGTTCTGGATATGGGGGAGCCGGTCAAAATTATCGATCTGGCTGAGCAGATGATTCGCCTGACAGGGCTGGAGCCGGGGCATGATATCGAAATTGTATTTACAGGACTCAGGCCGGGCGAAAAACTCTACGAGGAACTGTTTCACGAAGCGGAAGAGCTTCAAACTACGCCACATCCGAAAATCATGCTCTCCGGCAGCCGTAAAGTGGATTGGTCTGCGATGCAGCTGCAGCTTGAAACATTGCGTCTTGCCTGCAGCAGTCGAGATATACCCTTGTTACACAAGGAACTAAAGCAGCTGGTTCCGGAATTCAGGCCGATGCAGCAAGAACACTGATATTTCCGGTGTCTGAACATAGCAGTCCTGCTCAGGGTGGCGTGTATGTTGAAGTGGCTGTATTTTCTCCGCTTATCGGTACATTTACCTATCAGTGGCCGGTATCTTTGGGCAAGCCACTGCCCGGGATTCGGGTTCAGGTGCCTTTCGGTAAAGGTAAGCGCTTCGGCATTGTGGTGCGTGAGATTTCTATTCCGTCAGGTGAATTTCAATTCAAACAGATTTGGGACAGGCTGGATGAAACCCCATTATTTGATCAACCCCGAATACAATGGCTGGAACGGGTTCGCAGATATTATCTGGCTCAGCTCGGAGAGTTATGGAGCAGTGCCTTGGGTTGGGCCACTCAGGATGATGTGCGCCGATTTCGCTGCATCAAGCCGGAGGCCCTGGCACAGTTTTATCCGGAATTGTCCGGTCTGTTTCATACACGTGCTGCTATTTCGATGAAAACGATTCAACAACGTGCAGGCCATACGGCAGGTCTCCGATATGCTGTGAGCAGGGCCTGTTCAGATGGGCTTCTTGATGAAATTCATCCTGATCCGTTGTGGCAGTCAGAAGATAGGGTGCTCACAAAAGCAGAAGCACCTGAGCCAACAGCATTTCAACAACAGGCAATCGTTTCGATTATTACAAGTTTACAGAAATTCCAGCCGTTTCTGCTGTTCGGGCGAACCGGTTCCGGAAAAACTGAAGTCTATCTCAAGGCAGCCGAATCGATTATTGAAGCTGGTCGGCAGGTGTTGGTGCTGGTGCCGGAAATTGGTTTGACACCCTTATGGTTAGCGCGCCTGAAACAGCGATTCAAACGGGTGGCACTGTGGCATTCAGCCATGACTGCAAAGGAACGATTAGTCGTGCGAGAGTTTTTGCAGGAGACAGACATCCTGATTGGTACTCGCTCGGCTTTATTTTTACCGTTACCTCGATTGAATATGATTGTAGTGGATGAAGAGCACGATGCCAGTTTCAAACAGCAGGAAGGCATGGCGTATTCCGCCCGTGATATGGCGGTTCTGCTGGCACAGGAACTGGGTATTCCCATTGTACTGGGTTCAGCGACACCGAGTCTGGAAAGCTGGCGTCAGGTACAGGCTGGCCATTATCATCGTTTGGATTTACCTCAGCGGATTGCAAAGGAAACTGCTCCGATTCAGTTGGAAGTCATCGATATGCGCGATGTTGAGGGGCCGGTTTCGGAGGCCTTGCTATCTGCATTACAGCGAAGTTTAGCTGCCAATGAGCAATCTGTTCTGTTTCTGAACCGACGGGGTTATGCCCCGGCTTTACAGTGCACAGCCTGTGGAGATGTGCCCGAATGCATCGCCTGCTCCATGCGACTAACCCTGCACCGACGTGCAGGGCAATTGCGTTGCCATTCATGTGGTTATCGGCGCAGGGTTCCGAAAACATGTGAATCATGCGGTGAATCGGCCTTCCTGCCACTGGGTGAGGGCACCGAAAAACTGGAGGAATGGCTGACTGAAAAGATTCCGGAGCTGCGTTTTTCCCGTTTTGATCGTGATGTTATTACCAGTCATAGTCGTTTGGAAAAAACGTTGGCTGCCTTTGAACAGGGAGATATTGATTGTTTGATCGGTACCCAGATGTTGGTCAAGGGTCATGATTTTCCCAATGTGACGCTGGTGGGCGTCATCAATGCTGACCTTGGCGTGAATATGCCCGATTTTCGTGCCAGTGAACGGTGGTGGCAGCAGATGACACAGGTGACCGGGCGGGCCGGGCGTGGCAGCAAAGCAGGAAGAGTGATTATTCAGACCCGCATGCCGGAAGCAGATTGGCTCACACGTATCAACGAAGATCAGGCCGAATCAACGCTGAATCACGAATTGCAACTCAGGGAAATGTTGTCATTCCCTCCATTCGGGCGCTGGGTTCGAATTGTGGTTTCCGCCAGAAAACTGGAGAAAGCGGAGGATGTTGCCAGTCATATCGCCGATGTATGTGCTGCTTTGGAAGGTATTGGCATCAGTGGCCCGATGCCGTGCTCCATGGAAAGACTGGCCGGAAAACATCGTATCGAAGTGTTATTGCGTGATGACTCGAGAAAAGTATTGCCGTGGAAGCTGGAACCATTGCTGACGATGCTGAATTTTCCCCGTGATGTACGCGTTCGGGTTGATGTCGATCCGCAGGATATGATGTGAGCCCATCCATGGGATCGGGTGTACTTAAGCACGTCCAGGCTCACTGTCCTGAGTTAAAAAATGCGGCATGGTTTGGACGTTCAGTGCAAAGAGTGACGTTTATGCAGCGATTTCCTGAATAGCATTGACTGTTTTCAAAGTAATGCATGACTCTGCTGCTGAATTTAAAATAGCCGCTAGTATCACGCTTTTGCTGTGACAGGAGCCGGAATGAGTGACAACGTGATTCGTGTGCAGGGCGCACGGGTGCATAATCTGAAAAATATCAGCCTAGAGATTCCACGCGATAAACTGGTGGTGATTACCGGCGTGTCCGGTTCCGGCAAGTCCAGCCTTGCTTTCGACACACTCTATGCCGAGGGGCAGCGTCGCTATGTCGAGTCGTTATCGGCCTATGCACGCCAGTTTCTGGGTGTGATGGAACGCCCGGACGTTGATGCTATCGATGGGCTATCGCCAGCGATTTCGATCGAGCAGAAAACAACCAGTCGTAATCCGCGCTCCACTGTCGGAACGATTACAGAAGTATATGATTACCTGCGCCTGCTGTTTGCCAGAATCGGACAACCTTATTGTCATGAATGCGGTAAGCCGATCACCTCTCAACCGGCCAGTGTAATCATAGACCAACTGGAATGCATGCATGAGGGTACGAAGCTGCAATTATTGGCGCCGATTGCACGCGGCAGGAAGGGAGAGTTTCGCAAGGAGCTGGAGCAGGCCGGCAAGGATGGTTTTGTACGCGTGCGCATCGACGGCGACGTGATGGCACTGGAAGATGCGCCGGTTTTACAAAAAAATATCAAACATAACATCGAACTGGTTGTGGACCGGTTGGTGATTCGCGATGGTATCCGTACCCGACTGGCTGATTCGGTCGAAACGGCGCTGCGTTACGGTGAAGGGGTGATGATTGCCCTGATCGGGAGTGAGGAGCATGTATATTCCGAGCGTTTTGCCTGCGCCGATTGTGGTATCTCCTATCCGGATATTGAACCGCGTTTATTTTCCTTCAATTCACCAGTCGGTGCCTGTCCTTCCTGCGACGGACTGGGCAGTAAAACGGTATTCGACCCTGCTTTAGTCGTACCGGATGATTCCCTGTCTCTGGCCGGAGGTGCGATTGAGCCGTGGGCAGGACGGGAAACTTTTATGTATCTTCAGACACTGGAAGCAGTGGCGGCTTATGTCGATGCTGATATGGATGTGCCATTTTGTAATTTGAGTGAGGCTGCCCGCAAGATGTTTCTCTACGGTAGCGGCAGGGCAAAGATTCGCTTTGTGTATGAGACCCCGGGTCAAAATCGTGTGATTGAACGCCCGTTTGAAGGCGTGATTCCGAATCTTGAGCGCCGTTATCGCGAAACGACATCGGACGATGTGCGCGAAGCACTGGGAAAATATATCAACACCATTGCGTGTCCGGCCTGTGCGGGTTCACGGTTGTGCAAGGCGGCGCGTTATGTCCGCATTGCAGGTCTTTCACTGCCGGAATTTACAGCCATGTCACTACGTGAAAGTCAGTCATGGGTAAACTCGCTGCAACTCTCCGAGCAACAGCAAACCATAGCCGACAGGGTGTTGGAGGAGATATCCGCCCGTCTCGGTTTCATGATTGAAGTGGGGCTGGATTATCTGAGCCTGGAGCGTACAGCAGGCACATTGTCCGGTGGTGAGGCACAGCGTATTCGTCTGGCTACCCAGATCGGTTCGGCACTGGTGGGGGTGCTGTATATTCTCGATGAACCGTCGATCGGTTTGCACCAGCGCGATAATGATCGCTTGTTGGCCACGCTCAGGCGTTTACGTGATCTGGGCAATTCGGTGATTGTGGTCGAGCATGATGAAGATGCGATCAGAACAGCCGACTGGGTGATTGATATGGGGCCGGCGGCTGGTGTGCATGGCGGCGAAGTGGTAGCGCAGGGGAAACTGGCGGATATTTTGAAGGTGGATACGCTGACCTCCGATTATTTGACCGGGCGCAAAAAAATCAACATTCCGAAGCGGCGAAAGGTATTAAAAAAACATGCGATGATTGGCGTGCAAGGGGCCTGCGAACATAACCTGAAACAGGTGAATGCGTTATTCCCGGTGTCCCGATTTTCCTGTGTGACCGGCGTATCCGGCTCCGGCAAGTCCACCCTGACCAACGACACGTTGTTCAAGGCACTGGCCAAATCAAAGGGGTTGAAAACAGACAGGGTTGGAGTACATACGAAACTGATCGGTGATGATTTGATCGATAAAATCATTGATATTGATCAGAGTCCGATTGGACGCACACCGCGTTCAAACCCGGCCACATACACTGGGATATTCACGCCGATCCGGGAATTTTTTGCGCAGGTGCCGGAATCGCGGGCGCGTGGTTATAAACCGGGTCGATTCTCGTTCAATGTCAAAGGCGGACGATGTGAAGCCTGTCAGGGCGATGGCATCATCAAGGTGGAAATGCATTTCCTACCCGATGTCTATGTGCACTGTGAATCGTGTCAGGGCAAACGCTACAACCGCGAAACACTGGACATTCGTTACAAGGGCAAAACCATCGATGATGTGCTGCACATGACTGTCGATGAAGCGCTGGAATTTTTTGCCGCCATCCCGCCGCTGAAAAATCGTTTAACGACTTTGCAACAGGTTGGGCTCGGTTATATTCAATTGGGGCAATCGGCTACGACCTTATCGGGAGGCGAAGCGCAGCGGGTGAAACTCTCCAAAGAACTGGCTCGGCGTGCCACCGGTGACACCCTGTATATTCTCGATGAACCGACCACGGGCTTACATTTTCACGATGTGGCCAAATTACTCGATGTGCTGCATGCGCTGGTGGATCGCGGCAATACGGTGATTGTTATTGAACACAATCTCGATGTGATTAAAACTGCCGACTGGATTGTTGATATGGGGCCTGAAGGCGGAGATAAGGGTGGTGAGGTCGTTATCGCAGGTGCGCCGGAGCAGGTGGCTAAATGTACTGCATCGCATACCGGCTTTTATCTGAAATCTGCTCTCTGACTCTTTCCCTTGAGTTGTCTGTATATATAGCGTACAATTCATTTGTACGCTATGCAAGTGGAGCAAATCATGGAAAGAATACCTGTCAGTGAATTCAGGGCAAATTTGCTCGGGTTCCTCAAAAAGGTTGAGAGAGGAGAAGAGATCACATTAACGTCGAGAGGGCATGAAGTCGCAAAAATCATTCCTCCAGATAACAAGATGGAGAAAGCGAAAAATACGCTTCAGCAATTACGAAAAACCGCCATCCTCCATGATGTGTTATCTCCGATAGAAGAAGCGTGGAAGGTCATGAAGTGATTGTAGTCGATACGCATGTAATTCTTTGGGATGCCTTAAAGCCTGAATTCCTTTCAAAGCATGCAAAAGAAGCCATAGCCCGAGCCAATGAAGAAGATGGAATCATATTTTGTGAGATTTCGTTATGGGAGATAGCCATGCTGGTTCAAAAAGAAAGAATCAGCGTGGCAGTCTCTTATCTGGAATTTATCAAACTGCTTTTTGCATCCAATCAATACAAACTTCAAGGTATAACACCCGAGATCGCCGAGTTATCAACGCAACTCCCGGAAGACATCAATAAAGACCCGGCAGACAGAATCATTGCCGCCACATCAGTGATCAGAAAAATCCCTTTGCTGACTGCTGATGGCAATTTACTCCAGGCCGATATGCTTACAACCATCTGGTAAAATTCTTTGATCGCACACTGCTTTCGCCCCTCCATGTCCAAAAATAAGAATTTGACTTTTCCACATTTATAAGCTATAGATTAAACACATGTTAATGGGGGGGTTGCCAGAGTCATTGATCTCCATTGAATATAGCGGACATCTGCTGATGAAAACTGTTATGAAATAACAGCAATGGACACAGTCCCATCCTGCCCCTCACCAGCGAACAGGGAGGGACGGTTGTGAAAAATTCAGTAGCACCCAAAAATATTTTTGCATGGCTAAGCAGAGCCATTGTTGTATGCGTTACCTTGGGATTGTTGGCCGGATGTCCGCCTCCACCGCCGCCTCCACCTCCTCCAACCCCTATTCCTACAGTAAGCATTGATGTGCCTGGAAAAGTGCTTATTGGTGAAGATTTTACTTTTGAAGTGACGTTTGAAAATACCGGTAATGCCACAGGCTTCGGCCCCTATATCGAACTGTATCTGCCTGCATGGGGCGCTGATGGCAATGCGCCGGCTCCTTCAACATCCACCCCCTCGCTTAAATGCGATGGGATCAGTTATGTGGATGCCAGCGCCTTATTTACCAGTCCCCCAAATGTATTATTGGCTCCTACGCTGCCTACACCCAGCCCACTGACACCATGCCCGCCATCAGCATTTGTGTATCCACCATCATTTGGCGTCGCACCTCTCGCATTGGCAGGAACAAGCACAGCGATAGGTCACCAACTTGCAGTGATTGAATTTCCTCCGGGGAGCTTTAATCCGAGTCAGCCGAAGGTGACCATCAAGGTGACAGCTCATGTCAGCGATTATGCCGACGTAAATGTGCCTGTGCCGCTGACTATCCATGCTCGCGGCGGGTTTCGCCATGGAGGAAGCCCTACAGCTACTGCTATCGTGGGTTCCCCCGATAAGGCTTATACGACACCCATCGTGATTAAGTCCAGCAAACAATACCTTGGCCCGGAGAACGAGATTGCTGTTGGTCCCAATTTCATTGGTCAGTATGAGATATCAGAAGATATCGCCGATGGGCAGAGCGTTGCCAATCTGCAAGTGAATGATGATTTACCTGCTTCCATGCAATACGAAGGGTCGCTTGTTGTGACAATCAATGGGTCTCCTCCTGCCACAGGAGGGTCATCTGCCACGGGAGTGTCCTGTAGCACATCGGGAATAGATTATACTTTCACGCCACCCACCCCCCTTGTAGGGGGGACCTTATCGGTAAACTTCTGCAATCCGATCACGGGCACGACAGCAGATGATGATGTAACTATCACCTTTGATTTCTCCATTGTGCAGAATGGACTAAATTCAAACAATTGTGCGCCGGTTAACTCCATCAATACGCTTAATTATAAGGGACAATGGACACCACTTGACCCTCGTGACCAATCAACAAATCCATCTGACCCATCAATTCCAATTCAAGACAGCTTCATCGCAGATCATCCGCCGCTGTATAATAAATGCATGGCCATTCAGAAGAGTGTGACGATGGCTACTGATACGGGCGCACCCGGTTATACGCCGGGCGATATCCTGAAATATACGATTCAGTTTCAGGTGTCGGACTATCGGATGATTGGTGATCTTGTTGCCACAGATTTTCTGGCCGACGGGCAGAGTTTAATGCTGACGCCTGCACCCAGGATTACCGTATCGGACAAGGTTGGAAGTATCACCAACAGTGTACTGTCTTTTAATCAAAGTCCTGCCCCGCAAGGTACTTGCACTGTTTACAACCCGGAAACCGGCGAAGCAGAAGAAACCATCACCGGTGGTTCACGAATCACATTCGATATTTCGGGCACGATGGTTGCTTTTACACCTGCGCAACCGTTTCCCTTCTTGAAAGGGATTTTGACAGGTGGCTGGTCTGGCACACAACCGGCATCTACTACGCCGGCAACAGGAACAATTGTGTTTTATGCAAAAATTGATGACGTATTCCAATACAATCATCACCCCGACGATGGGGCATTGAACCATATTGTTAAAGATGATCCCCTGTGCAATGGTGTTCAAATTACCGGGAATCAATATGTGTGGGTAAATAATAAAAATGGCTCTCAACTGGTGCCCAGTGGCGCGAATGCGATGGATAACAGTGGCGTGGGCGCACGCATCATCGGCGATACCATCAAGAAGACTGTGTATGCGGTTGTGCGGGACGGGGTTTCAGTCTGCGGGCCTGGCGCCTCATCTGCTTGTGCTATACCTCCCGCTATTCAGGAAGTGCGGGCCGGTGATGTTGTCACCTATCGTATCGAGAAGGAGATTCCTTCCAGTGATGCGGATATGCTGTCGATTCAGGATTGGCTGCCACTGCCAATTTTTTCCGTGGCTGATCCAACTGCGAATGGTGCAAATACCGGGATGACTTTCTCAGCAGCGCAATGTAACGGATTCCCTGCTTCAGGCAATGCGTGCTTCGGACCGGTCAACACGCTCATTTCTAACCCGCCGACCTTCTCTACAGACCCCTCCACCAACAGTCTGACTTTCGACTATGGCAGCTTTAACGATTCAAGCAATGCATCCAGCAAGGTCGATCTATTGTTTAGCGCCACCGTGAGCACCGACCCATTTGCCGATGACCTTGATTTGACCAATGAAGCGTTGGAGCACGAAGAGAATACCTTTGGTTTTCCATTCG
>CAZWWF010000032.1:8329-12533 GCA_964636805.1 uncultured Zetaproteobacteria bacterium | reverse complement strand
TCGGTTTTGGCACTCCGGCCGGCACCGGATGCGCCTGACTTGGAATCGACAATAATGCTTGAGGTATCAATCAGCCTTGCTTGCAGCAATGGCACCAGTGGTAGTAATGTGGAGGTCGGATAACAGCCGGGGTTGGCAACCAGACTGCTATCTCTGATATCGGAACGGGCAAATTCGCACAGGCCATATACTGTTTCATCAAACAGTTCGGTATGCGGATGATCCGTGCCATAGGCGGATTTATAAATATCATTGCTTTTATGCCGAAAATCAGCTGAAAGATCAACTACCTTTTTGCCCGCCTCAAGTGCTGCAAACACACTGTTTGCAGCGGCGCCATGGGGTAGCGCTGTAAACACCAGCTCTACGTCATCCGGCAATACGGCATCGGCCGCAGCCAGAGTCATGTTTGCCACCGAACCGGCACAACCGGGCAATACCTCGCCGGCCAGTTTGCCGGCCTGGGAATGGGCCCCCAGATGCTCCACCTCGAATTCAGGGTGGGTTTCAATCAGTCGAATCAGTTCTGCGCCGGTGTATCCGGTCGCGCCAAGAATGGCAACAGGGATAGTCATAGGTTCGATATGGTACGTTATGCATGCATTTTGTAAAACCGGTGTGTATCGCCACTCGTGTATAATTTTATGATAGAAGCGACCTGATGCATTGAAGCGTTGTCGAAAATCAGTTATTCAGTTACAGTCGAAAACAGTTTTAAGGACACGAAATGATCAGGAGTGATGCTGTTGAAACAGCCGGCTTGCGTGTGATTTTAAAATCGTTGATGAATGCTATGCGTCCGCTGTTTGAGGCCGGGCGGGATCTGGCACCTATCGTACTGGTGATCCTGTTTTTCCAGGGTGCCGTACTCAGGCAGCCCATTCCCAATCTGGAAGATATGCTCGAGGGGCTGGTGCTGGTACTGGTTGGACTGGCGCTGTTTGTGCGCGGTCTGGAGATTGGCCTGTTTCCGCTCGGTGAGGCCATGGCCCGTGCTTTTGCCAAAAAAGGTAATATCTACTGGCTGCTGGCGTTCGCTTTCCTACTGGGTTTCGGTACGACAGTGGCAGAACCTGCTTTGATTGCGGTGGCTGGAAAAGCTGCAAAGGTTGCGGCGGATAGCGGTATGATTGCCGCGACATCGGATGCGATGGATGGTTATGCCAACGGTTTGCGGCTGGCGGTTGCGTTGTCTGTCGGTACGGCGATTGTGCTGGGGGTGTTGCGTATCTTGTCCGGCTGGCCATTACATTTCTGTATCATGGCCGGTTATCTGCTTGTGGTAGTGATGACTGTTTTTGCACCGAAGGAGATCATCGGCATTGCCTATGATTCGGGTGGGGTGACCACCTCAACAATTACAGTACCACTGGTCACGGCTCTCGGCATCGGGTTGGCAACATCCATTCGCGGGCGTAATCCGTTGCTGGATGGTTTTGGTTTGATCGCATTTGCGTCATTGCTGCCGATGATTTTCGTCATGGCGTACGGGATGTTGATTTTATGAGCCTGTTTACACTGTTCGGCGATACACTGCTATCGACGCTGCGTGATGTTATACCCATTATCACTGTACTGCTGGGATTTCAGTTGCTGGTGCTGCGTCAACCCATTGCCAATGTGTGGCGTGTGGTGCGTGGGTTTGTCTATGTGTTGCTGGGTCTGGCGTTGTTTCTTATGGGGCTGGAGAAAGCAATTTTTCCGCTTGGTGAAGTGATGGCATCGCAATTGACCGACCCCTCCTTTTTATACGGTTCGGCAGCCTCCACAATTACGACGGTACAGTGGGAACATTTCGGATGGGTCTATGCGTTTGCATTTGCCATCGGTCTGGCAACCACGCTGGCGGAGCCGGCCCTGATTGCTGTAGGTATGAAGGCGGAACAGGTTTCCGGTGGTGCGGTTTCGGCCTGGGGTTTGCGTCTGGCTGTTTCTCTCGGCGTGGCGATTGGCGTATCCATCGGCTGCTATCGCATTGTTACCGGCACTGATCTGTGGCTATATATTATGGTGGCTTATATTGTGGTGATTGCCCAGACCACGCGAGCACCGGCCATGATTATCCCCCTGGCTTATGATTCGGGCGGTGTGACCACATCCACAGTTACAGTTCCATTGCTGGCTGCGCTCGGGCTTGGTTTGGCGGAAACTATTCCGGGCCGGAGCCCGTTGATTGACGGCTTCGGCCTGATTGCATTTGCAAGCGTGTTTCCCATCATGAGTGTGATGGGATACGCCCAGGCGAGTCGCTGGCTGGTACAACGCAGGCAAGAAAATGAAAGGACGAAAAATGAAAAGCCAGGGAATGGGTAAGAAGAAGGAGGAAAGCGATGCGTTTTAAATTATTGATTGCACTGGTGGCTGACACCAAAACGAACCAGATTATGACTGCTGCACGTGAAGCCGGAGCTACCGGTGCAACAGTGGTGGGCGATGCTCGTGGTGAGGGGCTGAATCCGAAAAAAACATTCTTTGGTCTGGCGCTGGAGGCACAGCGCGACATGGTGTTGTTCCTGGTGGAGGAGCATTTGAGCCGTAATATTCTTGAACGCATCGCAGAAGAAGCCGGCTTTGAAGATGATCCCGGCTCGGGTGTAGCCTTTCAACTGGATGTTGAGGATGCAGTCGGGCTTGGAGGTCAAATCATGTGCCTGATGGATGAAGTGGAGGAAAAGCTATGAGTGGCGATATCAATATTGATCCGGACGGAAAAGGCGTCATCACAGTCAAGGATGTGATGAAGACTGAGTATGATATGGTTGAAGGGATATCAACAGTGCGGCAGGCGCTGGCCGTAATGCGCCATGTCGAAACCAAATGCCTGATCGTTGATAAACGGCATGAATTTGATGAATACGGTATTGTGGTGATTGCCGATATTGCACGGCATGTCCTGGCAGCGAATCGTTCACCGGATCGGGTCAGTATTTATGAGGTCATGACCAAGCCGGCCGTGACAGTGCATCCGGATATGGATATCCGCTATGCCAGTTCATTATTCGGGCGGCTCGGTTTATCGCGTGCACCGGTGGTGGAGGGAGGCAAGGTTATCGGTATCATCAGCCATACCGATATGGTAATGAAAGGATTGCTGAGGCTGATCTGAACACAGGTTGTATTGACGCAAACCATTCCTGTTGCTGGCTGGGTGAAAACGAACACCGGCACTGGCGTTAAAGCATGACATTGCTTATCAACAAGGCGGTGTCCCAGCTATTGTTGCCGCCGGGGTTGTTAATTGTGCTGGCGGTTGTCGGATTAATGGGCTGGAAACGCCGTTGGGGCAGGGGGCTGATAGCATTCTCGATGCTGGCGCTGTGGTTGTTGTCTATTGAGCCGGTGCGTGATGTGCTTTTATCACCGCTGGAGAATCGCTATCCGGCTTTTCAAACTCAATCGTTTGAGGCGATCAAAAATAAAAGCCCGGTGATTGTATTGCTTGGAAGTGGTATAGAAGAAAAGGCGCCGGAATATGGCGGACATGATGCTTTGTCCCGCAATACCTTGATGCGCACGGTTTATGCCGCTGATCTGGCACATCGAACGGGTCTGGATATTTATGCGACCGGTGGTGCCGTGTTGTCAGAAACGACGGAACCGGAGGGTATATTAATGCAGCGTATGCTGGTGCATCTTGGTATCGCTGAATCAAGCATTCATGTGGAAACAAAAGCCAATAACACTTGGGAAAATGCGGCCAATTTGCAGCATATGCTGAAATCCGGGGGAAAACAAACCATCGTGCTGGTGACAACGGCATGGCATATGCCACGCTCGGTTCGGGTTTTTGAACAACAAGGTTTTGATGTGGTGGCAGCACCGTGCGATTATGTGGTGAAAAGATCGGCCTACGATATCAGAAGCTGGCTGCCGCACTGGGATGTGATGGCGGACTCGGCTGACGGATTGCATGAATATATGGGCATGTTGTGGTACTGGTTTCGTTACGGATAGTTATAAAATCGGGGATAGGGGCTGGTCAGTCATCCTGCATGGGACTATGTTTGTTCTCTTCGTAAAAGGCTCATTCGGGGGGGGGGTACTGATGGAAAGTGAAACGTTTTATTTTACTTCATGAGATATTACGTCAGGGATTTGGAGGAAGTGTGAGTCAGTCGAAACAGATTCAATCAACTATCGACGATGACCTGTTCAGTGCGGGCGGCTCGTATCTGGAGCAGCTTTATGGGCAGTATCAGCGGGA
>CAZWWF010000032.1:0-8229 GCA_964636805.1 uncultured Zetaproteobacteria bacterium | reverse complement strand
TGTTCAGTGCGGGCGGCTCGTATCTGGAGCAGCTTTATGGGCAGTATCAGCGGGATCCAGCCTCATTACCATCGGACTGGGCCAAATATTTTTCCGGGTTTTCCGGCACAGAGACAGGCAAAGATCTCGACCATCGTGAGATGCTGGCACGCATGGCTCCGGTCATTCGGCCTGCCAATGCTCCGCTTGGGCATCATGTTCAGAATGATATTGAATACCCATCACGCGCCTTTTATCTGATTCATGGTTATCGCATACATGGACATCTGCATGCCGACCTTGATCCGCTGCACCTGGATCCGCGTCCCCCGAGTCCCGAGCTCGAACTGGGCTATTACGGTTTATCGGAACAGGATTTGGATAACATATTCCCTGCTGGCGATCTGGCTGGCGGTAAACAAATGCGCCTGCGTGATATTATTGCAGTGTTGTCGGAAACCTATTGCGGCCATATCGGTCCCGAGTTCATGCATATTACCGACTCGGCTCGCAAGCACTGGATTCAGAAGCGGTTGGAGCGTTTGCGTTCGACACCTGATTACGATGCAGACAGGCGCAAACATATTTTTGAGCGCGTCATGCATGCCGAAGAATTCGAACGCTTCCTGCATACACGTTATGTTGGCCAGAAACGTTTTTCGCTGGAAGGTGGTGAAAGCCTGATTCCCATGCTGGATACGCTGATTCAGCGGGCAGGCAAGCATGGTGCCAAAGAGATTATTCTCGGCATGGCGCATCGCGGGCGGTTGAATGTGCTGGCCAATATTATGGGCAAGTCGTTGTCGGAGATTTTTTCCGAATTTGAAGGTGCACAACTGGAAGAAACGGCTCAGGGCCAGGGTGATGTAAAATATCATCTGGGTTTCTCTTCCGATGTATCTACAGCAGGTGGTATCGTGCATGTGTCGCTGGGTTTTAATCCGTCGCATCTTGAGATTATTACACCGGTAGCCATGGGCAGTGTGCGGGCGCGCCAGTGCAGACGTCAGGATAAGGCCAGAGTCGAAGTGATGAATGTACTGGTACACGGAGATGCCGCATTTGCCGGGCAGGGCGTGGTGGCCGAGTCGATGGAGTTATCCAAGCTGCGCGGTTTCCGTATTGGCGGTACAATTCATATTGTTGTCAATAATCAGATTGGTTTTACGGTGAATCCGCACGATGCACGTTCGACCACCTATTGCACGGATATTGCCAAGGTGGTGCATGCGCCGATTCTGCATGTCAACGGGGACGATCCGGAAGCCTGTTGTCTGGCTGTCGAGATTGCCGTTGAATATCGCAATACCTTTCATGAGGACATTGTCATTGATCTGGTCTGCTACCGGCGTCACGGCCATAATGAAGCCGATTCGCCGGAAGTGACGCAGCCGGTGATGTATCGCCGTATTGCTGAACATCCGACAGTTGAGACGGTGTATCGGGAACGTCTGGTTGCCGATGGGGTGTTCAGCCTGCAAGACAGCGAGGCCATGGTGAAAGAGTACCGCAACTGCCTTGAGAAGATGCGAAAGGACAGGGGAAAGTCCCCGTCCCCGATCAACAGTTTACAAGGGCGTTGGGACGGGTATTTGCGTGACAGCGATGTGGAGCCTGAAACTGGGGTGGTAGCGGTGATTTTAAGTGAACTGGCGCATCGGGTGCATTTATTGCCGCCGGGGTTTGATCTGCACCCCCGTATTGAAAAAATATATGAGAGCCGTATGCAGATGATGCTTGGTCATCAGCCGGTAGACTGGGGTTGTGCCGAGACGATGGCTTATGCCACGCTGGTCAATGAAGGCGGTTGGGTACGTTTATCCGGGGAAGATTCCGGACGAGGCACGTTTTTTCACCGGCATGCTGTGGTCTATGATCAGAAAACAGGAAAATCCATGATTCCGATCCGACAGGTGGAGAACGGCGATATATCCCATTTTATCGTTATCGACAGCATGTTATCGGAAATGGCTGTGCTCGGTTATGAATACGGTTATTCGGTAGCAGAGCCGCGTGCTCTGGTTATCTGGGAAGCTCAATATGGTGATTTTGCCAATATGGCACAGGTGGTGATTGATCAGTTTATTGCCTCCGGTGAAACCAAATGGAGTCGTATGTCCGGACTGGTGCTGTGGTTGCCGCACGGTTACGAAGGGCAGGGGGCCGAGCATTCATCAGCCCGACTAGAGCGTTATTTGCAACTGTGTGCTGAAAATAATATGCAGGTGGTTAACCCGACCACGCCGTCACAGCTGTTTCATTTGTTGCGTCGCCAGGTAATGAGCCGGGTGCGCAAACCGCTGATTATGATGGGGCCGAAGAGTATGTTGCGTAATAAGCTCTCTTTTTCGCAACTGGATGATTTTATTACCGGACGTTTCCAGCCTGTTTTGGGTGAAACCGATGCGGATATTCAGCCAGACGGGGTGCGACGGCTGATTCTGTGTTCCGGCAAGGTGTATTATGATCTTCTGGCAGAACGGCAGAAACGGGGGATTCGTGATATCGCCATGGTGCGTATTGAACGCCTGTATCCGTTTCCTTATAAGGAAGTTACTACACAAATAGAAGCTTATTCAGGTGTTGAAGAGGTTGTCTGGGTACAGGAAGAGCCGAAAAATCAGGGCGCATGGATTGCATTGAATAGTCCAATTCGGCGGGTATTGCTGAAAAACCAGACTGTTTACGATATTTCGCGGCCGTCTGCTGCTGCACCTGCTGTGGGTTCGGCCAAACGGCATAAAGAGGAACAGGCGGCACTGGTGGATGCAGCGTTGTCGGACAAACAACTGGATAGGGAGTAAAAACGATGGCGGATATTGAAATCAAGGTGCCCAGCCTGGGGGAATCGGAAACCGAGGCAACGCTGGTATCATGGCTGAAGACCGAGGGTGAGATGGTTGCCGTGGATGATGTGTTAGCGGAAATCGAGAGTGATAAAATCACCATGGAAATTACGGCGCTAGATAACGGCGTGCTTAAAAGCGTATTCAAGCAAGCGGACGCCACGGTTGAGCCGGGTGAAGTGATCGGTATCATTGATGACAGTGTCCAGCCTGAAACTCCAGCTGTTCCGAAATCGGAACCGAAGAATAAACCCGCAGCCAGGCCCGAATCGAAGGCGGTTGCTGAAGCGCCGGTTCAGCCGGTCACGGAACAGGAACCGGAAGCCAAAGCGGAAGTAATATCCACCCCGGTGAAAGCACCGGCTGTATCGGGGGCGCGCATTCAGGAGCGGGTGCCGATGAGCAGGTTGCGCCGGCGCATTGCGGAACGCCTCAAAAGTGCCCAGAACACGGCGGCCATGTTGACCACCTTCAATGAGGTGGATTTGCAGGCGGTTATGGATTTGCGCAGTCGTTTTGGCTCAGACTTTCAGGAAAAACATGGTGTGAAACTGGGCTTTATGTCGTTTTTTGTACGCGCAGTGTGTCAGGCTGTGTTCCGCTATCCGGCTCTTAATGCCTATATCGAAGGCGATGATATCGTTTATCATAACTATGTGGATGTCGGCATTGCAGTCAGTTCCGAGAAGGGGCTGGTGGTGCCGGTGTTGCGCGATGCTCATTTGCTGGGGCTGGCCGATATTGAGAAAGGCATTGCGAGTCTGGCTGATAAAGCACGCCATGGCGGATTAACGCCGGATGATTTGAAGGGCGGTACATTCTCTATTACCAATGGCGGCATTTTCGGGTCCATGCTATCCACACCGATTCTCAACCCGCCGCAGAGCGGCATTCTCGGCATGCATAATATCCAGAAACGACCTGTCGTGAAAAATGATGAAATCGTTATTCGCCCCATGATGTATCTGGCGCTGTCGTATGATCACCGTTTGATTGATGGCGCTGATGCTGTCCGTTTCCTCGTAGCGATCAAAGAGGCGCTCGAATATCCGGCCAGTTTAACACTTGATTTGTAATTTCGAACAACTATCGCCTGTGTGCTGGTCAGCTATGGCTGCTGCCAGTAGCTTGTGAAACATGAATAAAAATCACAAGCCAAGACAGTTTCGCGTGGTGCTGATTAAACCGTCGCACTATGATGATGATGGCTATGTGATTCAGTGGTATCGATCCGCTGTACCCTCCAATACATTGGCAGCCATGTATGGTCTGACGCAGAGTATCATCGAACGCAGCATACTTGGCGATGATGTGGAAGTTCTTGTCGATACTTTTGATGAGACGAATACACGTATTTCGGTAAAACAAATCATCAGTCATATCAAAAAGTCCGGTTCCGGATTTGTTGGTTTCGTAGGTGTGCAGTCCAATCAGTTTCCTCGTACCATGGATCTGGCCAGACAGTTCAGAGAGGCAGGCGTTCAGGTTTGTATCGGTGGCTTTCATATCAGTGGCTGTTTATCGATGTTGCCCGAATTGCCCGAGGATATCCGTGAGGCCCAGGAACTGGGCATATCCCTGTTTGCCGGTGAGGCTGAAGGTCATCTGGAAGAAGTGTTCAGGGATGCCTATGCCGGAGAAATGAAGCCGTTGTATAATTATCTCAGTGATTTGCCGGATATGGAGGATCAGCCGACACCGTTTTTACCGGCTGAAATGCTGAAACGTTCAATGGGTTCACTGACCAGTTTTGATGCGGGACGCGGTTGTCCGTTCGTGTGCAGTTTTTGCACTATCATCAATGTGCAGGGTCGAAAATCACGGCGACGATCAGCTGATGATGTGGAGAAAATCGTGCGCAACAATGCCGATCAGGGTGTAACCCGTTTCTTCATTACCGATGATAATTTTGCCCGTAATCGGGATTGGGAACAGATATTTGATCGCCTGATTTTGATGCAGAAACGTGACGGTATCACCGTACGTATGACCATTCAGGTTGATACGATGAGCCACAAAATTCCCCGCTTTATTGAAAAGGCTGGCAAGGCCGGTGTGCGGCGTGCTTTTATTGGATTAGAGAATATCAATCCGGACAATCTTAAAACAGCTGGTAAGAAGCAGAATAAAATAGCCGAATATCGCAAGCTGATGCAGGCATGGCGTAATGTCGGTGTGATGACCTGTGCCGGCTATATTCTGGGTTTTCCTAATGATACGCCGGAGCGGATTATCAGTGACATTGAGATTATTAAAAGAGAATTACCGGTAGATTTGCTTGAATTTTTCTTCCTGACACCGTTGCCAGGATCGGCTGATCATCAGGATTTACATCGCCACGATGTGTGGATGGATCCGGACATGAATAAATACGACCTGAATCATGTCACCACCGAACATGCGAACATGAGCCGTGAGCAGTGGGAACAGGTCTATCAGCAGGCCTGGGACACATATTATACACCTGAACATATAGAAACCGTGCTCAAACGGGCGCGTGCTTCCGGTATCAGCGTAGGTAAGATGATGTTTTTGATGCTGTGGTTTTACGGTTGCCATAAATTTGAAGGACTGCATCCGCTCGAGGGTGGTTATTTTCGTCATAAATACCGGCTGGACCGCAGGCCCGGGTTGCCGATCGAGAATCCGTTGCTGTTTTATCCGCGGCGGCTATGGGAAGTGGTTCATGGGCAAGTCTGTATTGCGCTCTTGTTGTTGAAATTCGCCGGCGTGCGTCGCCGGATCAAGGCTGATTCGGCAGCTTTTGATTATACCGATGAAGCGCTCACTGCTGTGACTGATGATGAACAGGAACATCTGGAGTTGCTTTCCAGGCAAGCAGCTCCATAACTACCGGCTGGTTTTGTTCAGTTCTTTCATTTTATTTCACTGATCCGCAAAACAAACAGGCCATGACGAATGCCAAGGCCTGTTTGTAGCCACGTGAAGTGCGGTATTATAACTTCAGCAGGGCATTGATTTTGCGAACAAAACCGGCCGGATCTTCCGGCAATGCACCTTCGGCCAGGATGGCCTGGTCGAACAGAATACTGGAAAAATCGTTGATCTTGTCTTTGGAACGCATCTTGGCCAGACGCTGAACCAGTTCATGATCCGGATTGATCTCCAGAATCGGTTTCATGTCCGGCACATCCTGTCCGGCCTGTTTGAGAATACGCTCCATATTGGAACTCATATCAAACTGATCGGAGACCAGACAGGCCGGCGATTCGGTCAGGCGGTCGGTGACGCGTACATCCTTGACCTTGTCACCCAGTGATTCCCTGATTTTCTGAACCGCCGGTTCAGCCGCTTTGGCCTTTTCTTCCTGAGCTTTCTTTTCTTCTTCCGCATTCTCTCCAATGCCTGAAAGGTCCAGTTCACCCTTGGCAATGGATTGCAGTTTCTTGCCGTCGAATTCGGTCAGGTGTGATGTCAGCCATTCGTCAATGCGATCGGACAGCAGCAGCACTTCGATACCTTTTTTGCGGAACACCTCCAGATGTGGGCTGTGTTTGGCTGCAGCCAGTGTATCGGCGGTGATGAAGTAGATGGTATCCTGACCTTCTTTCATGCGTTCCACATACTGGCTCAGCGATACACTCTGCTCATCGGATTCGGTTGTGGAAAAACGCAGCAGTTTGGCAATACGTTCGCGGTTGGCAAAATCTTCAATGATGCCTTCTTTCAGGCAGTTGCCGAATTCAGCCCAGAAATCAGCATAATCGGTGTTAACCGTATCATCTTCACCCGCTTTGCCGGCATTTTTCGCCATGTCTTCAAGCATACCAAGTACGCGTTTGGTGGCACCTTTTTTCATCGCATCCATAGCCGGGCTCTGTTGCAGGATTTCACGCGATACGTTTAGCGGCAGATCATTGGTATCCATCACACCGCGTACAAAGCGCAGATAACGGGGCAGCAGGTCTTCGCTTGCTTCCATAATAAACACGCGGCGTACATAGAGTTTGACACCGTGTTTGGCTTCAGCCTGCCACAGGTCGAACGGGGCACGCCTGGGCAGATAGAGCAGCAGGGTATATTCGTATTTTCCTTCCAGTTTCTGATGCAGACGTGCCAGTGGATCTTCAAAATCATGGCCGATATGTTTATAGAAGTTATTGTAATCCTCATCGGTTAATTCGGATTTCGGACGTGTCCACAGCGCCGAAGCCTGATTGACCGTTTCAATCTCGGCCGGTTTTTCTTCTTCACCTTCAGCCGCCGGCACCGGTGTGCCCATCATGCGGATGGGGAACGGGATATGATCGGCATATTTATGAATGATGGATTTCAGACGCCATGTATCAAGGAACTCATCAGCTTCTTCGCGCAGGTGCAGGGTGATTTCAGTACCGCGTGTTTCTTTCTCGACAGTTTCCAGTTCGTATTCACCATCACCGCTGGATTCCCAGCGTACACCGTGCTCTTTTTCCAGACCTGCACGACGGGTGGTCAGGGTGACTTTGTCGGCAACGAGAAAGGATGAGTAAAAGCCGACACCGAACTGGCCGATCAGATGAGCATCTTTTTCCTGATCGCCGGAGAGCTGACCGAAAAACTCTTTGGTGCCGGAACGGGCGATAGTGCCGATATTGTCGATGACTTCATCCCGGTTCATGCCGATACCGTTATCGCGTACAGTGATGGTGCGATTATCCTTGTCGACATCGATAAACACATGCAGGTCGGAGTCGCCTTCGAACAGCGCATCATCGGTGGTGGCTTCAAAACGCAGCTTATCGGCTGCATCGGATGCATTGGAGATCAGCTCGCGCAGAAAGATTTCCTTGTTCGAGTATAGCGAGTGGATCATCAGATCCAGTAGCTGTTTGACCTCGGTTTGAAAGGCGTGGGTCTCTTTTGTCGATGTTGCAGTCATGGTTTCTCCTCAAAAAAATGGGTTATTCAGGTATTCAGAAATGATTGAATTGAATAAATAGGGTCAGGCTGAACCCTTTTCAAGGGGCTCTGTGATGATTTTCCATGCCGACAGTTTTTCAGCTCTGGTTATGGATGCATGCGCAGGGCTGGTGGAAGGCAGTGTATGTAATGGCATCTGTTGAAATGGATCCGGCAGACGGGTAAGAACCAGCTTGCGATACATTTCTTCGGCCTTGCGGCCATTGAAAAAGATGGCACAGATATGCGGATGTACATTGAAAAAGGAAATAAAATCGTTGGCGACCACCGATGCGATTTCAATGGCATGATCCATGCTTCCGGGTCGAATGCACTGATGTGCGACATCCCATAATGCCACCTGGTGTGCGCACAGTTGCGCCAGACGTGCTTCGTAGTCCAATCCGGCATCAAAGCCGAACAGGTCTGCCATTATTGGCCAGAATACATTCTGCGGATGGGCATAATACCGGTTTTCAGCGAGAGATTTTCTACCCGGCAT
>CAZWWF010000031.1:8925-12589 GCA_964636805.1 uncultured Zetaproteobacteria bacterium | reverse complement strand
TCACCGCAGATGTGGCGTGATATCGCATTATGCAATCGCGAGGCTGTGATCCATCAACTGGACGCATTACAAAGTGAGCTGAATGATCTGAAACTGGCATTGCAAAATGGTGATGGCGATCTGCTACTGGAGAACTTTACGGCTGCCAAACAAGCACGCGATGCGTGGCTGGCCAGACACGGAGAACATCAATCATGAATGTCGGTGGAATATTAATAGCTGGCCCGGCGGCAGGTCCTCTCTCCGGTGACATTATCGTTCCCGGTGACAAATCAATGTCTCACCGGGCTGTAATGCTGGCATCTCTGGCTGATGGTGTGACAGAAATTCACGGTTTCCTGCCCGGAGAGGATAATATTGCTACAGCGAAAATGTTCATGGATATGGGGGTTGCCATTGACTGGCTGAATGATGAAAAAACGTCTCTGCGCATCCACGGCGTTGGCCTGCATGGTTTGAAAGCACCCGATCATGTGCTGGATGCCGGCAATGCCGGAACCTGTGTACGACTGATGACCGGTATACTGGCCGGTCAGAGCTTTGCTTCGACTGTGACTGGTGATGCATCCCTATGCAAACGACCCATGAAAAGGGTTGTAGATCCGATACGTAGAATGGGCGCCACAATTAACGGAAAAGAAGATGGAAATTTTCTGCCCATCACCATTTCCGGTGGTGACTTACATGCCATCCATCACAAATCCGAAGTCGCCAGCGCACAGGTAAAATCATGCGTCTTGCTGGCCGGTTTGTATGCCGATGGTGATACAATCGTGAATGAACCGAAACCGACCCGCGATCATACCGAACGCATGTTACCTCTGTTCGGTCAACCGGTTGATGTAGCCGCTGATGGTACAATTACGCTTTCTCCGACTGACGAACTCAAAGCACCCGATGCTGCTGTGCTGATTCCGGCTGACCCCTCTTCCGCCTGCTTCTTTGCTGTTGCGGCAAGTCTGGTGGAAGGATCGGATATCACCTTGAACAGCATCGGCATCAACCCGCGCCGCGATGGCTGGAGAAGGGTCATGAATGGCATGGGAGCCAACCTGGAACCGGATCATGAACGTGACGTTGGTGAAGAACCTGTGGCTGATATTCGTGTCACCTCAGGTGGTTTGCACGGTATGTATGTAGACCCGAATGATGTTCCTGATGCCATTGATGAGTTTCCGGTATTGTTTGCAGCCGCTGCGCTGGCTGATGGTGAATTTATACTCGAAAATGCCGAAGAATTACGCGTCAAGGAATCGGACCGTATTGCAGCTATGGCTGCTGCCCTGCGTGCAGCAGGTGCTGATATCGAAGAGCGCCGGGATGGCGCAATCATTCATGGTTTGCGCGCACTCAGCGGCAATGCTGATGTTGATGCACACGGCGACCACCGCATCGCCATGGCCATGGCTGTAGCAGCGCAACGGGCCAGAGCTGATATTCGCATTCATAATGCCGCAGCTATTGCTACCAGCTTTCCGAATTTTGTCACACTGGCTCAAAGTATCGGTATGAATGTGCGCTGGGCTGACGATAATGGGATATCCCTGTGAGTGAATGGCGGGCCATCAATGGACTGACCATTGCGATTGACGGACCTTCCGGTTCTGGCAAGGGAACGGTAGCAAAAATGCTGTCTGAAGAGATCGGTTTGCCGGTTCTGGATACAGGATTACTCTATCGACTGGTCGGCTCCGTAGCGCTGGCGCGAAATATTTCACTTGCAAACGAACCGACTCTGGCCGAATTCGTTGAAAGTCTGCTGGATATGATTGAATGGACGGTGGATGGCATATGTATCAACGGTGATAATGTCACGGATACATTACGCAGTGAGCAGGCTGGTGAAGCAGCATCAAAAGTAGCTGCTATGTCGACAGTGCGTGAAAAGTTACTCGGCCTGCAACAACAGCTGGCCCAAAAAGG
The DNA here is from genome assembly GCA_964636805.1 of uncultured Zetaproteobacteria bacterium. GTDB lineage: Bacteria > Pseudomonadota > Zetaproteobacteria > Mariprofundales > Mariprofundaceae > Mariprofundus. The sequence goes on along the minus strand of CAZWWF010000031.1, from coordinate 10,666 downwards.
CTGCATTATGGACGGTCGCGATATCGGGACTGTGGTATTGCCGGAAGCTCCGGCCAAGTTTTTTTTGACAGCTTCGATACGGGAACGTGCGCGTCGTCGCTGGGCCCAGTTGAAAAACAGGGGCGGCAGCAGCCTTGATGCAGTGGTGGCGGAACTGAAAATGCGTGACCAACGCGATATGGAACGTCATCATGCGCCGCTGAAACAGGCAGCCGATGCTATTGTTATTGACTCGACCACCATGCGGGCCGATGACGTGGTAGATCGAATGCTTGGCGTTCTGGAGCGGAGAAAGCTGATCACAGCATCGGTATAAACCTTATCAGAGCACAAATACACAATACTGAATAACAATTCTTCATGAATTGAGGAACCGGGACGGTACAATAATGAGCGAAACCAATATCACCAAAAGTGTGCATACAACAGAAGAGCCAACAGCAGAAGTTTTGCAGGCCGTTGAAGCACAGAATGCAGATGCATTGAATGAGATCACAGCAACTGCTGATGTACAGGAAGCCGGGGTAGAAGATTCCTCCGAACACTCAGCCGTCGAAGCTGCACAAAACGCAGACGAAGACGCCGTGGATGAGCAAGTTGTACCTGAATCTGCCGGTGATCCGGTTTCCATGCTCGAAGCCGAAGAAGAGTCCTTCAAGCAGATGTTCGAAGCTTCACTGAAAGAGCAGCCGGTCGTTAAACGTGGCGAAATGGTCAAGGGTCTGGTTGTCAGTATTAATAATGATGCGGTTATCGTCGATGTGGGTGCCAAGGCGGAAGGCTCCATTCCGGTTGCGGAATTTGAACAGGCAGGCCTGAGTATACCTGCCTTGGGCGATGAGGTGGATGCACTGGTGCAATCAGTTGGTGGCACTGCAGGTGTAAAACTGTCCGTACTGGAAGCCAGGCAGCGTGAAGCCTGGTCAGCGCTGGAGGCTGCGCAGGCCGACCACTCTTCTGTCGATGCTGTCATTACTGCCGAAGTAAAAGGTGGCTTCAGGGTAAATTTGAACGGACTGAATGCATTTATGCCACGCTCCGAGGCAGATACCGATTTTCACGTCAATGCAGATAAACTGATTGGCCAAACTTGCAAGGTCGCCATCCTGGAAGCTCGCCGCAAACCCGATAATATTGTGGTTTCACGTAAGAAACCGATGGCCGTCGAACAGGCCGCCATGCGCACCGTATTTTTCGAACAGCATGCCGTAGGCGACAAGGTTTCAGGTGAAGTGAAACGCATGGCTGATTTTGGTGCATTTGTTGATTTGGGCGGTGTAGATGCTCTTCTGCATGTATCCGATATTTCATGGCGAAGAATCAAACACCCGTCTGAAATGCTGTCAGCAGGACAGCAAATCACCGTTGAAATCGTCAAAATGAATGCCGAAACAGGCAAAGTATCTGTATCCATGAAAGCACTGCAAAGTGACCCATGGGAAAACATGGCAACAACATATGAACCCGGTATGCGTTTGACCGGTACTGTTCGCCGCCTGCTCGATTTTGGCGCTGTGGTTGAACTCGAGCCCGGTATCGAAGGCATGATTCACCGTTCTGAATTGAGCTGGACAAAGCGGGATATTAAACCTTCGCAGGTACTTACTGAAGGTGACGTCGTTGATGTGGCCGTACTGGAAGTCGATGCCTCAGCGCGGCGCCTTCGCCTCAGTTTGAAAGCGGTAAGTGAAAACCCGTGGCAGGCATGGATGGCAGACCATCCGGTTGGTTCTCATATCAC
>CAZWWF010000031.1:2021-8825 GCA_964636805.1 uncultured Zetaproteobacteria bacterium | reverse complement strand
GTTATGACAAAATCCGAACTGGTTGAAATGATTGCAGAACAACAAGAGGGAATTACCCGGCGCGAAGCCGAGATTGTCATGAATACGATCCTGTCTGTGATCGGTGATGCATTGGCGGATGGCGATCATGTTGAATTGCGCGGCTTCGGTAGCTTTACCACCAAAACACGTAATGCCCGGGTCGGTAGAAACCCGAAAACGGGAGATGCTGTCATGATCCCCGCAAAAATCGTCCCCCACTTTAAACCGGGCAAAGATCTGCGTGAAAGGGTTGATAAAAAGGCCTGAATGCGGTGTCAAAAAATATGTATGGGCTGAACTCTGTAAACTGGATTAATGTCCTGCTGGTCATCGTGCTTACATCATTTGCCACCATGTTTGCCATGGCCAATCTACAGCTCGTCCGGATTCATTTTCTGGGCGTCAGCAGTGCGGATATCCCTATTTATATTCCTGTTTTTATTTCTTTCATACTCGGTTTTGCCGGTGGTGTTCTGGCTCTGAGCTTCTCCAGACGCAAGCATAAACAGGAGATTTCATGGCTCAGAAACGAACATGAACGATTGCAACGGGAAGTTGATAACCTGAGGAATATCCCGCTTCAGGACGACGTATGAATACGCTGCTTCTGGCCATTACCGCCATTGCACTGGTGGTGTTGGTAGCGCTGGTCTTGCGCCCCATTCAGGAAGAAGACAAGCCGGATCAGGAAGAAGATGCACGTATTTCCCCTCTGCTGCGCGGCATCAATTATTTGCTTTCCGATGAGCCCGATCTTGCCCTGAAAGAAATGGTACAGGTCGCACGCCTGCGCTCGGAAGCGGCTGATGTTTATATGGCACTGGGTGAAATGTTCCGGTCCAAAGGTGAAATCGGACGTGCCGTACGTATTCACCAGAATCTTCTGGCTCGTCCCGATCTGCCAAAATCAATGCATTTACAGGCCCATCTGGCACTGGCAACCGATTTCCAGACCGGAGGCCTTCTGGACCGGGCACTGTATCAATATCAGAAAGCACTGGATATTCAGTCTGACCATGCCGGTGCACTGGAAGCCTGCCTGAGGATTCGTGAACAGAGCCATGAATGGCTGCTGGCTGAAGAATTGCTGTCACGCCTGGAGCGCGTACGCAACGAATCATACAGTTCACACCGTGCTTACCTGTTTTCAGAACTGGCACTTCAGGCTTGCCAACAGAATAATACCGAAGAAGCACACGCCTACTGCGCCAGGGCGCTGGAACTGGATGCCGCATGTGCGCCTGCGCGCATGGTCGAAATAGAACTGGCTTTGCAAGAACATGATTTTGAAGCAGCAAAAGCGGGTATCCGTACTCTGTGGCAACAGGCACGGGAACACTTTCCGTTGGTAATTCCGTTGTTATTACAGTACGAGTCTTTTTATAACTCAGACGGAAACACGCTGCTCCGTGATTTGTGGTTTGAGGACCATGATGCTGAACTAATGCTGGCGTGGATTGAAAACCTGGCCCGGACTCGAAATACAGCTGAAGCAAAGAAACTGTATGATGAAATGATATTTGAGCCACGCTCCCTGCGCGATACCCTGCGTCTGAATGCCGTGCTGGGAGACAGTTCAAATGCACATACCCGGTTTGCACGCCAATGGCGCAAAACGGCCAAAAACTATGCCTGCGAACAATGTGGCGTCGAGGTGGTTGAAGTGCGCTGGCAATGTCCCCAGTGCCATTCATGGGGCACGCTGCATCCGAAATGTGAGGAAAAGATTTAATGGAGCAAGGGCAATGAAAAACCGTCTGATGGTAGCGCTGGATGTGAATCATGCCAAAAGCGCCTTGGGTTTGCGTGATGCTGTAGGAGATGCTGTCGGGTGGTTTAAAATCGGTCTGCGCCTGTTTGTGGCGGAAGGACCATCGCTAGTGTCTGCTATTCGGGAACGCCACCGTGTATTTCTTGATCTCAAATTTCATGACATTCCCAATACGGTGGCACAGGCCGTTGAAAGTGCCGGAAACCTGGGGGTTGAAATGATAAATGTGCACGCCGGTGGCGGTGAACAGATGTTGGCGGCGGCTGCCGAAGCAGCTGTTGCGTTTCCTGATATGAAATTAATTGCCGTGACCGTGCTTACCAGCGACCCGATGCCAAAAGAGCAAGCCCGATCAGTTGCATTGCAACGCGCAAAAATGGCACAGGAAGCCGGTCTGAAAGGCGTCGTCTGCAGTGTGTTTGAAGCTGCAGCGATTAAACAGGCCTGTGGTTCCGATTTCCTGACTGTCACACCGGGTATACGCTGGGGTAATCAGGATGTGCAGGATCAAAAGCGTGTCGCTGATCCTGCAGCAGCCATTGCAGGTGGCTCCGATTATCTGGTTGTAGGACGTCCGATTCTACATGCAGCTGACCCGCGCGCTGCTGCCATGGAAGCACTCGCCATGATGGAGGAGTCTGCCCGTCCCCGTGTCTGAACATGCCTATGAGTCAACACTGGCCGTTTATGCATGCCGGACAGCCTGTTCACGGGGTCGTGTGTATGATGAACCTGAATCAAAACACAGAAACCCCTACCAGCGCGATCGTGATCGCATTATTCACTCGACTGCCTTTCGCAGACTGGAGTACAAAACCCAGGTATTTGTGAATCATGAGGGCGATCACTACCGTACCCGTCTGACCCACTCCATTGAAGTCGCCCAGATCGCCCGGTCTATATGCCGTTCGATGCAGCTGCATGAGGACCTGGCTGAAGCCGTCGCTCTGGCACACGATCTGGGCCACACACCGTTCGGCCATTCCGGTCAGGACGCGCTCAATGCAGTCATGGAACCCTACGGCGGTTTTGAACACAATCGCCAATCGCTGCGCATTGTCGAACAACTGGAGCATAAATATGCCGCATTTACCGGACTGAATCTCAGCTACGAAACCCGTGAAGGCATTGTTAAACATCACTCCGCTTATGATACCCCGTCAAACCGGGATTTATCCCGTTTCAATCTGCACGAACAACCAGCCCTGGAAGCGCAGATTGGTAATCTCGCTGATGAAATCGCCTACAACAATCATGACATTGATGACGGTTATCGGGCCGGCATGTTGTCGATTGATGATTTAAAACAGCTGGCATTATTCGGACGTTTTTATACGCAGGTGGAAATAGAATATTCAGACGTTCCTGAACGCCTGAAAGTCAATGAAACCGTTCGGCATATGATTAATTTTCTGATTGTCGATGTGATTGATGAAACAAGCAGGCGTATCAGGGAATTGAATGTAAACAGTTTCGATGATGTACGTGCGGCAGCAACACCACTGGTCGCTTTCTCACTACCAACCCGAAAAATGAATGGTGAGCTGAAAAAATTCCTGTATAAAAAAATGTATCGTCATTATCGTGTTGCACGCATGGCGAACAAGGCTGAGCGGGTCCTTCGTGAAATTTTTGAAGTTTATATGCAAAGCCCTGCCATGTTGCCGGAAAACCAGCAACATGAGATAACAACCAGCAAAAGCGCATCAGGGGCATTGGCAACAGAGCGACTGGCCAGAATTGTTGCCGATTATATTGCCGGCATGACTGACCGCTATGCGCTGGAAGAGCACGAACGACTGTTTAACATACGTTCCCGACCATAGTTCCTGTCCACAGAGTCTCTTTTCACCCGGATATAATAGTGTCGCAATGTCAAAAATGCATTTTTTGGATCAAGACATATTGACATGGATAGTACGCCTCCGTACGGTTCGCGCTCTTCAATTCCCCGATAGTTCAGTTGGTAGAACGGTGGACTGTTAATCCATATGTCGCAGGTTCGAGTCCTGCTCGGGGAGCCATATCAAGGGCCGGCTAAAGCCGGCCCTTTTTTATTGCTTTTTCTGTAATTCCGCCCTTCAAGTCATTGCGAATTACAGCAATGACTGTCAAAACCGAATTGTAATGCATAAAAAAGCCCGCCGGGCCAAAGGCCAGACGGGCTTTTTAGAATTCAGAATAAAATCAGGAAATCGCTTTCACTTTAGCATTCAGGCGGGATACCTTGCGGGATGCCTGACGGGCATGAATCTGATTCTTGCGGCCAGCTTTATCGAGCATGGAGGTTGCAGTTTTCAGAGCTGTCGCGGCTGTATCTTTATCGCCGGCTTCTACTGCAGCCAGTACCTTCTTGATCTCGGTGCGCATTGCAGATTTCTGGGTGCGATTCTGTAAACGTTTTTTCTCGTCCTGACGAGCACGTTTCAGTGCTGATGCATGATTTGCCACGTTGTTTCTCCTTGCAGCCATTGCTGCGCCTTATAGTGAGGCGCGGAACCATACCTTCTGACAAAACAGTGTCAACTATTCTTGCTACCGGGCCTTCGTATCCTGCAAGTCATCAAGGCGTGCCATTGCATGGCTGGTTTTAATGCGGCGCCTGCCGCTCGCCTGCCGAAGGTGCGGCTATCCAGTGGCGCTCGAATACTGCGGAGAATTTCGAACATCCAGAATAAAGCATCTGCACAAGCCGTTTATTCCATGCTATGCTGCGCCTCTAAATTCGGCTGTATCATCTGCCGAACGACGTCTCGGGAGGAATCATGAAAGTTTCAGATATTATGTCACGCGGCTGTCTCACCTGTAAGGCAAGTGACACCCTGCATGATGCAACACAAAAAATGGTCATGCGCCGCTGTGGGTCGCTGCCTGTGGTTGATGAAGAGGATGCCACAAAACTGATTGGTATTATCACGATTCGCGACACGATGCTACCGCTCTACCCCAATTTTGGTGAATATATCCATGATGCCAAATCAGCTCGTGATTTTGAAGACATGGAAGAGAACTATAAACGTGTGATGTGCATGAAGGTCAGGGAAGTGATGACGCCGAATCCGATGGTCGTCTATTCTGAAATGCCTGTACTTAAAGCTGCATCCTATATGGGGTTGAAAAACCTGCGCCGTATCCCGGTAGTGGATAACGATCAATTGACCGGCATCGTCAGTATTGGCGATATTAACCGGGGTATGTTCATCGAGCACGGCTGATGCACACCCTATCTTGCAATGTACAGGCTCCGGCATATCCCGGGGCCTGTTTTGTTTAGATCCTTCAATTTAAGATCATTTCTTTGAACTGATGCCTTATTCCAAAATGCCACCACACATCCGGGCATTCTACAAACCTGAAACCTATCCGCATCCGGTCACTGATATTAAAATGATCCAGACGCATGCCTCGTGGGTATTTCTGAGCGGCGATTTTGCCTATAAGTTCAAAAAACCGGTGAACTTCGGTTTTATGGACTTCTCCACATTGGCGAAACGGAAATATTACTGCGAACAGGAACTGAAACTAAACCGCAGGCTGGCACCGACTTTGTATCTCGATGTATTGCCCGTCTATCAACACGGCGATATTTACAACTTCAATGCATCAGGAAAAATCGTGGATTACTGTCTGAAAATGAACCGCTTCAGGCAATCTGACCTGTTTGACCAGAAACTGTTGCAGAATGAACTTGACCCGCAATGGATGGATCAGCTGGCTGAATATGTGGCCCGCTTTCATGATCAGGCGGAAATCAATCTTGATACAGGTTTTGATCATGCATCGCTGCTGGTCAGCCATCTTCAGGACAATCTGGCCATGGCCACCGAACATGCCGGCCTTGCCATTGCGCCGGAAAGTCTGCAGTCCCTGTCCTCGTTCATAAGTACCGAGCTGACAGCAAAACAGGAACTACTGAAACAGCGGCAGAGCGACCGACATATCCGGCATTGTCATGGAGACCTGCATTTCAGAAATATCACGCTGGTCGACGATAAACCGGTCCTGTTTGACTGCATTGAATTCAACGATGCTTACCGCATCATCGATACCATGAACGATATTGCCTTTCTGGTGATGGATTGTGATGCGCACATGCGTCCCGACCTGGGTATGCGTTTTTTATCACGCTATCTTGAATATTCCGGAGATTATACAGGGCTCGCATTGTTGCCAATATATCTGCTCTACCGGGCCAGCGTACGCGGCAAGGTGGCCTGCATTCTCGCAGATGAATTGCCACCCGAACAGCAACAACCGCAGTGGCATGAAGCACAAAAATATTTTGCGCTTGCGACAAGATATACTAGGCCGGTCAAACCAGCCCTGTTTGCCATTGGCGGTCTGTCCGGCAGCGGCAAAAGTCATTTGGCACTGCTTGGTTGCGGCCCTCAACGCGCTGTCATCATCCGGTCTGATGCCACACGCAAGCGGATTGTAGCCGATTATCCCGACATCGAAGAATACGGCCGGGACATGCATATCCATACATACAAGGCCATGCTCGATGCCGCCCGCTGTGTACTCAAGGCAGGGTTTTCGGTTATTCTGGATGCTACATTTCTGCATCCGGACAGCCGCAAGCAGGTAAGGAAACTGGCAAAGACATGCCGTGTATTATTACATTTCTATTGGCTGGATATCGAACCGGAAACACTGAAAAACAATATCCTCCGCAGACAGCAGACCGGATATGATATCTCCGATGCCGATCTCGATGTACTGAAGCGACAGCTGGACGAATACCGGCGTCCGGAAGAAAGCGGCATCCATTTTCTCACATCATCAGAGTCATTCCCCTTTAGCGCCACCAACCCGGACTGAGCTCCGGAATGGCAGCACCTCAACTAGGCGGAATCCGATCAGGATATGTTTCAGCCGTTGCGGACGCGAATGCCATGCGGCCGGACGACAAATGCCACCGTGATCGTCCCAGCTACCGCCCTTGACTACGTGGCGATGCTTCCCATGCTCCGTTGCAGTCCATTCATACACCTGACCGGCACCATCCAGTA
>CAZWWF010000031.1:0-1921 GCA_964636805.1 uncultured Zetaproteobacteria bacterium | reverse complement strand
CGGGCATTATAGATCAGCCCGTTATCGCCTGCGTAATGTCGTAATATTTCAACAGCATCGCTTCTGCAGATATCGGTTTCTACAGTCATTCCGCGTTGGAGCAGAGCATCTTTCCAGTTCGATAATTTAGGGCCTTCGTCAAAACCAATCGCACGTGCATCGCTATCGCGGGCGGCACAAACAAGATGCCGAACACCCGACCATGGCACAGCACCAAAACACATGGCGCATGGTTCACAACTGCTAACCAGTTCGCACGATGGTAAACCTCTGGCTGACAGATCAAAACTGTCCAGCTGTTGCTGTGCAGCCGTAATGGCCATGATTTCAGCATGTGCGATTGATGCGGAACAGGAAATCACCCGATTAACTCCCGCACTGATCAATCGATATGAAACACTGTCGAAAATGATTGCCCCGAAGGGGCCACCTGTCTGATGCTCAATATTGAGCGCAGATAATTCGATGGCCAACAGCATCCGCGTTGAAATATCCGGATAACTGTCGCCATGGGTATCTATCCATGCCGGCAGCCATTCCGGGGGATCAAGAATAATCTGTACAGGTTTCACGTCCGGGGTAAAGAAAGCGCCGGATTTGAAATGATTACCGGCGGCTCAAATAAAGATTCCTTTCCAGCCATCAGTGACGGGCCGGGCATGCACCGGCACCACAGACAGGGGCAGGTGAACACGGGGCAGCTCCGCAGGGCGTGTCAGCAGCTCCGGAACCAACAGCATGAGCTGAAATTAATTTCTGCAGATTATCGCTACCACACTGTTTGCAAGATACCGCCTCTGAACTGTTGCGCACAAGTGTTTCAAAATGGCTGTCGCAAGCCCGGCAATGAAATTCATAAATTGGCATGGAAAAACCTCCTGATCAGAAACATAAGTAAATTTATTTTTCCTGAGAGCTAACGTGATTGCCTCCAGCAATTTATTACAGGGTGGGATGAAAGCCGTCCTGACGCCTATGGTTTATCCCATATCAGTGCCAGCTAGCTTATCACCTGATAACACTTCACCGGCTGCGAGCGATTTTTTACCTTCACCTCTCCCTTTGGCTGCATAGCAATTAAATGGCCGCATCGCTCATGTACTGCTTCTCCGACGATAATACTCCGTCCTTCAGCCATCTGCTCAAGCCGGGCCGCCACATTTACCGTATCGCCGATAACAGTATAATCCATGCGATTCTTTGAACCAAGGTTACCCATCACCACGTCACCACAATTGATACCAATGCCAATTTCGAAAACAGGGTAGCCTTTCTTCCTGAACTCATCCATCAGACTTTTCATTTTGTTTTGCATCTCAATAGCAGCCTTCAGAGAGTTGACCGGACCATTCTCTACGGAATCCAGTATCCCGAAGGTTGCCATCAGTTCATCACCAACAAATTTATCAAGTACGCCATAGTGCTTGAATATAATTTTCACCATGGCATCAAAATATTCATTGAGCATACTAATGAGAACTTCAGGCTCAAGGTGTTCGGAAATCGTTGTAAATGAACGGATATCAGCAAACAGGATAGTCGCCATCTGCCTTTTATTCTGCAGCGGTGTATCCTCATTCGAATTGACAATTTTGTTGACCAGATCCTGGCCGACATAACGACTCAGCCGATGACGGGACAGACCTTCTTCTCTCAGCCTTTTCTGATATTTTTCAATATCGCGACTGTAAAGCATCATCTTGGTTGTCATTTCCTGGAAATTACGCGCCGAACGTTGGGATTCGAGTAGCATAACATTAAATGCGTTGACGATATCGTTCAGTTCATCCGGTATATCCTCGTCGATTTCAATCGATGTCCTCAACTTGGAAGACAACGCCTTACTGGTGCTGTCACATACCATTTTTAATTGCTGGCCAAATTTTCGAATGACGGAAAAACCGATCAAATGGGCAACCAA
>CAZWWF010000030.1:0-12668 GCA_964636805.1 uncultured Zetaproteobacteria bacterium | reverse complement strand
AGAATTCAACGCCGATAAAATCAATATCGCGGCATTGGGCAATGTCGTGCCACAATTGCATATTCACCACATTGTACGATACAGAGCAGATCCTGTCTGGCCGGCCCCGGTGTGGGGAAAGCTGCCACCGCTTGCCTACAGCCAACAAGATGCAGATGCTTTATGTCTGCGCATGCGGACACTGCTTTCAAGTAGTGGAATGACAGCGGTTGATTATGGAAGGACCTGATTTACTGCACAATCACGGGGATATCAATTTTCCGGCTGTTCAAGATGCTGATTTTTCGGGCCACTTCACCAGCCAGCGCATGATAGACGTTGGCTTGCTTTGAGTCCGGTGCGGCAGCAACAATCGGTGTGCCTTCATCGGATTTTTCGCGAATAGATATATCCAGCGGGATATGAGCCAGTACGCTGGTGTTGTATTCCTGACTGAGTCGGTCAGCCCCGCCCTCGGCGAAAATCGGGCTGGATTCACCGCAGTGCGGACAGATGAACTGGCTCATGTTTTCGACAATTCCGAGCGTGGTCACACCTGCCTTTTTGAACATTTCGATACCTTTTCGACAATCCAGCAGAGCAATATCCTGCGGGGTGGTGACCATCACCGCACCTGTCACGGGCACTTTCTGGGTCAGTGTCAGCTGTACATCGCCGGTTCCCGGCGGCATGTCGACAAACAGATAATCCAGTTCGCCCCACAGCACATCGGTGAGTAACTGGCTTAAAGCGCCGGAAACCATGGGGCCGCGCCAGATCATGGCCTGATTCTCCTCTACTAGATAACCGATAGATATGGTTTTCACGCCGTAATTTTCCAGAGGGTAGAAGGTCTTTTTGTCATAATCGATTTCAGGCTTGTAGCCCGCCAGGCCCATCATGCGCGGAACGGAAGGGCCGTAGATATCGGCATCCAGCAATCCGACGCGGGCACCGGTTCGAGCCATGGCCACGGCAAGATTCACGGCAGTGGTGGATTTCCCGACCCCACCCTTGCCAGATGCCACGGCAATAATATTGGCAACGCCGGTAATCGCTTCCTTACTCCGGCCGGGAGTCATTTTAGCGGTCATGGTGATATTGACTTCGTTAACGCCGGGGAGTGCAGATACGGCTTCATCCGCCTGTCTGCGAAATTCTTCTTTGATCGGGCAGGCCGGTGTTGTCAGTTCGATGGTGAAGGCAACGACCCCGTCATTGATGACGATATTTTTTACAAAACCGAGGGTGACAATGTCTTTATTGAAATCGGGGTCAATAATACCGGAAAGGGCTTTAAGAATATCGGCTTCAGCAAGCATGGTAACCTCCATCAGGCCCGGCATCGTCGTAATCCCCAGTAAAACTGTCAAGTTATATGGTTTCAGCAAGATACAAATAAAACGCCCCGGCTGAACTGAATCAACCGGGGCGTCGCTGCACCCGGATAGGGAGGGAAGGCGCAGCTCGAGAATAAAATGGTTACGCTAAAGCATAGCTGGTTTGTAGGGGGTTGGCAATTGATTGTGCGAATAAGGCTTGCGTTTTGAGAATAGGGAATGATAATTCGCCGTCACATATTAAATCCGGCTTATCCAGAGCGGTGGAGGGTGCAGGCCCTATGATACTGCGGCAACCGGCCAACGATACCCTGAGTGGATCTGAGGAGAATGGTGCCAATGCCTGCCTGAGAGGGGGAACCTCGAGGGAGCGATGATGCGGGTTGTTCGTCTGATGCACATACGTGTACTCTCTATGATACAACCTTCGCTTTATCGCGGAGGTTTTTTGTTTTTATCCTGCGGCAGTTCCGGATCACCTGAAATGGAGTTGAAAACAATGAATATTGTGCGCGCCCTGAAATGTCGTGAGTGTGGTCAGGAATATGATATTGAGCCTACGCATGTGTGTGAGTTCTGCTTCGGCCCGCTGGAAGTGGTCTATGATTACGACAAGCTCGATGGCTATTTTACCCGTGAATTGATTGAGTCGCGCCCGCAGACCATGTGGCGCTATAAAGAATTGTTGCCGGTTAACGGCGAACCGACAGTCGGGGCGCAGAATGGCTTTACGCCGCTGGTGCGCGCCAGAAATCTGGAGAAAGTGCTGGGTGTGTCCGAGTTGTATATCAAGAACGATTCGGTTTGTTATCCCACTCTGTCATTCAAGGATCGCGTGGTTTCCGTTGCACTGTCCAAGGCGGTTGAGTTTGGTTTCAAAACCGTGGCTTGCGCCTCCACCGGCAACCTGGCCGGCTCCGTAGCCGCTAATGCCGCAGCGGCAGGATTAGAATCCTATGTGTTTATTCCGCATGATCTGGAGCAGGGCAAGGTGCTGGGCGCCGGAATTTTCGGCACCCGTATTATCGGCATCAAGGGCAAGTATGATGATGTGAACCGTTTATGTTCGGAAGTGGCCGGTAAATATGGATGGGCCTTTGTGAATGTGAATGTGCGCCCGTTTTATGCCGAAGGCTCCAAATCGCTCGGTTATGAGGTCATGGAGCAGCTGGGCTGGAAGGCACCGAAACATATCGTGGTGCCGATGGCATCGGGTTCGCTGTGCACTAAGATCGACAAATCAATCAAGGAATTCATCAAGCTCGGCCTGATCGAGGATAATGGCACGGCGGTGTATGGCGCGCAGGCCACCGGTTGTTCGCCAATTTCCCGGTCGGTAAAAGATGGCACTGATCTGATTCATCCGGTGATTGCCGATACCGTTGCCAAATCACTGGCCATCGGCAATCCGGCGGACGGTTTTTATGCCAATCGAGTTATCAATGAGTCGGGCGGCTGGGCTGAAGATGTGTCGGATCAGGAAGTGGTCGATGCCATGAAATTGCTGGCGGAAACAGAGGGTATCTTTGCTGAAACTGCCGGTGGCGTGACGCTGGGATGCGCCAAGAAGCTGATTGAATCAGGCAAGCTGCCGCGCGATGAATCCATTGTACTGTGTATTACCGGCAACGGCCTGAAAACGCAGGAAGCGATTGCCAATGAGATCAACAAGCCGCGCATCATTGATGCCAGCCTGAAAGATTTTGATGCTTTAGCTGAAGCTGACGGCTTTGAAGCAACAGCCTGATAAAAAAGATTAACCACGAAGTACGCGCAGTGTTCACTGTTGTGACTGCTTCGCGGTAAATAAATGAAAGGAGTAACAAATGAGTGTATCTGTACGTATTCCAACCCCGCTGCGTAAACTGACCGGCGGTGCTGATGAAGTGGCCATTGAAGGCACTAATGTCGGCGAGATTATTGAAAACCTGGAAGCCGCACATCCGGGCCTGAAAGAGCGCCTATGTGATGACGCCGGTGAAATCCGCCGCTTTGTGAATGTTTATGTGAATGATGAAGATGTGCGCTTTCTGGAAGGCCGCGCTACAGTGCTGAAAGATGGCGATGAAGTCTCTATCGTACCGGCCATTGCAGGTGGCTGCTGAAACCGACTGTTTGTCCGATAGCAGCGTTACGACAAATTCTGTGATGCCCACGTATTTCCAATACGCTTCGCTTCTCGAATTCGTCAGGCCTTGCTCTCGAACAAGCATCCGATTTCAGTTCATGAAAATGCCAAGGGGGCAAGAATGAAACTGAGAGTGTATTTGACGTTTGACGAGTCCACTGTGCGCGAGCCGTTGATCTGGAAGCTGGGCAAGCAATTCGATGTGGTGACGAACATCCGCACGGCTGAAGTGAAAGATCATATGGGACTGGTTGGTCTGGAAATCGACGGCGCGGATGATGTGGTGGAAGCAGCAACGAAATGGCTGGTCGAACAGGGCGTGAAGGTTGCTCCGATAGAACAGGATGTTATCGAAGGCTGATTGAGCTCCGGAGTGTTTTTTTTCCGGCTCACAAAGCAGGCGCTTTGGTGATACTTGCTGAGTTACGAAGATTAGTGATGTGAAAAGGAGTGGGTTATGGCGATATATAATAATGTAGCAGAAACTGTCGGCAATACGCCGTTGATTCGGTTGAATCGAATCGGCGTGGATGCCGATGCCGAAATCATTGCCAAGTGCGAGTTTTATAACCCGCTGAATTCGGTCAAAGATCGTATCGGCAAGGCCATGATTGAAGCAGCTGAAGCCGATGGCAGCCTGAAAGAGGGCGGTGTGATTGTCGAGCCGACTTCCGGCAATACAGGCATTGCGTTGGCATTTGTGGCACGCGCCAAGGGTTATCGCTGTATCCTGACCATGCCGGAGTCGATGAGTCTGGAACGCCGCAAACTGCTGAAATTGCTCGGGGCCGAACTGGTATTGACGCCGGCTGAAAAAGGCATGAAAGGCGCCATTGCCAAAGCCACGGAAATTGTTGCAGAAACTGAAGGGGCATTTATGCCGCAGCAGTTTGAAAATCCGGCCAACCCTGAAATTCACCGCCAAACGACAGCACAGGAAATATGGAGTGACTGCGATGGCAAGGTGGATGTGATTGTCGCAGGCGTAGGCACCGGTGGCACGATTACCGGCGTGGCCGAAGTGATCAAGCAGCGCAATCCGGCATTCAAGGCGTTTGCCGTGGAGCCAGCCGATTCGCCGGTGATTTCCGGTGAAGCACCCGGCCCGCACAAAATTCAGGGTATTGGTGCCGGCTTTATCCCGAAGAATCTGAACGTCGATATTCTTGATGGCGCGGTCAAAGTGACCAACGACGAAGCATTCGAGATGGCGCGCCGCCTGTCCGATGAAGAAGGCATTCCCGGCGGTATCTCCTCGGGCGCAGCCGTTGCAGCGGCCTTGCAGGTGGCCGCACGCCCGGAGATGAAAGGCAAACGTATCGTAGTGATTCTGCCCTCCATGGCCGAACGCTATATGTCT
Source organism: uncultured Zetaproteobacteria bacterium (assembly GCA_964636805.1). Lineage (GTDB taxonomy): Bacteria > Pseudomonadota > Zetaproteobacteria > Mariprofundales > Mariprofundaceae > Mariprofundus. The sequence goes on along the minus strand of CAZWWF010000030.1, from coordinate 7,861 downwards.
ACGGATTTGTTTAAGGGCATCGAAGTTTAGTTGATTTACCACGCAGAGCGCGGCAGGCACGAAGTTTGTGTTCTTCGTGGTGCAAAAGGATTGTGAATATGATTGATTTTACGGAAGAACAAATCGAGCGCTATTCACGGCATATTATTTTGCCGGAAGTGGGTGCGGAAGGGCAGTCGAAGCTGCTCGAATCCAAAGTGTTTATGATCGGTGCCGGCGGACTGGGTTCGCCGGTGGCATATTATCTGGCTGCTGCCGGTGTCGGCACCATCGGGATTGCCGATGCCGATGTGGTGGATTCCTCCAATTTGCAGCGCCAGATTATTCATAATCAGGATCGTGTTGGCATGCCCAAGGTGGAGAGTGCGCGTGAAACCATGCAGGCGCTCAATCCCGATGTGAAGGTGAACACCTACAACTATTTCATTACCGAAGACAATGTGCGTGAAATTATCCGCGATTATGACCTGATTATTGACGGGTGCGACAACTTTCCGACCCGGTTTTTGGTCAACGATGCCTGTTATTTTGAGAAGAAACCATTGATATCCGGTGCCATGTTCCGTTTCGAGGGGCAGGTCGCCACCTTTAAGCCGCATCAGCAGAAGGGCGCGCCATGTTATCGTTGCCTGTACCCCGAGCCGCCACCGGCAGGTCTGGTGCCGTCGTGCTCCGAGGCAGGTATTCTCGGTGCGCTGGCGGGTGCAGTCGGTACCATTCAGGCCGTGGAAGCCGTGAAAGAATTGCTCGGTATCGGCGACTCACTGGCCGGCAAGTTAATGGTATTCGATGCATTGCGCATGGAATGGAAAAAGCTGAAGCTGCACAAAGATCCGGCTTGTCCGCTGTGCGGCGATAATCCGACCATCACCGGTCTGGTGACCTACGAACAAGCCTGCGAACTAAAATTCGGCGAATAATTTTTAACCACGCAGTCCACGCAGCACACGAAGTTTAGATTTCTTCGTGCTCTTCGTGCCCTCTGTGGTGAATTCTGAGGTTGAAATATGAGCACATTTAATTTTACTGATACGTCCGATGTGGATGAGTTCGAGGCGGGTTTCAATGCATTTCGGGCCGGCAGCATGTCCGAAGAGCGCTTTACGCCGTTCCGTTTGCAGATGGGCGTTTATGGTCAGCGTCAGGAAGGCGTGCAGATGGTGCGCGTCAAATTGCCGGGTGGCAACCTGACACCGGATCAGCTCGATGTGATTGGCGATTGTGTGGCTGATTATACCGGCCAGTTGCCGACCGACGGCACGTTGACGGAAGCACCGGAGAAATTTGCTCATGTCACCACACGTCAGGATATTCAGGCCAATTTTGTGGCACTGGATGATGTGCCCGCCTTTTTGCGTCGGCTCGATGCAGCCGGGCTGACCACGCGCGAAGCCTGTGGTAATACCGTGCGTAATGTGTCATCGTGCTTTCTGGCCGGCTCGTGCCCGGCGGAATATGCCGATGTGAGTGTGCATGCACGCCGCTTTGCCGAATATTTTCTGCGCCATCCGCTGGCGCAACAGTTTCCGCGCAAGTTCAAGGTCAATTTCTCCGGCTGTGCTACCGATTGCGGGCTCGGCGGCATGCATGATATCGGCTTTATTGCCACCCGGAAAGACGGTGTAAACGGATTTCAGGTATGGGCGGCCGGCGGTTTGTCATCGCAGCCGATGGGGGCGCTGTTGCTGGAAGATTTCGTGCCGGAATCCGATATCCTGCTGGTTGGCGAAGCGCTGATGCGCATGCATTTCAAGTATTCCGATCGCAAACGCCGTGCCCGCGCTCGCCTGAAATACGTGGCGCAGAAACTCGGTGCGGAAGGCTTTATCGAGGAATACAACAAGCAGCGTGCGGTGATTGCATCCACGCATGCTGATGATGAAGGTTATGCGGAGGCAGGCTGGCGTACGCCGACCGGCGCTTTGCCGCGTTCTGAATCCGGCGTGGTGGATCAGCATAACGGTCAGAAAGCGATTCTGATCAATCTCTTCCGTGGCGACCTGACCCCGGCTCAATGCCATGCCGTAGCCGATGCGGCGCGGACGGCTGGCGTCGATACGCTGCGCGTTACGGCGGAGCAGGGCGTTGTGATCAACAATGTCGAGGCGGACAAAGTGGATGCGACGCTGAAGGTACTGAACGATGCCGGCCTGTTCACCGAATATGCCCGTGCCATTGCCGATGTTGTGGCTTGTCCGGGTACGGAAACCTGTCGTCTGGGTATCACCTCCAGCCGTGGACTGGCTGCAGCGTTACAGCCTTTGATGGCGGATTTCAAAACGGATCCGGCCCTGGCAAACATCACGGTCAAGGCCTCCGGCTGTCAGCACTCCTGTGCCCGTCACCATATTGCCGATCTGGGTTTCCATGGCATGGCCAAGAAAGTCGCCGGTCAGGCTGTGCCTCATTATCAATTGCATCTCGGGGGTTCCGGTGTGGCCGGATCGCCGCTGGCGTTTGCGACCGACCCGGTGCCAGCCAAATATGCGCCTGACGCAGGTATCGCTATCCTGAACGCCTATAAGGATGGACGCGAGGGCGACGAGTCGGTGCACGACTGGGCCACACGTCTGGGCAAGCAGGGGATTTCCGACATTCTGGCGCCGTTCAAGGCTGATGCCGGCGAAGTTGAGGGTTTGATTTACGACTGGAGCGAAAACGAAGCATTCAATACCAAAGGCAATAAAAAAGGCGAATGCGCCGGTGCGGTATTGTCCATGTCCGATGCGCTGATTTCCGAGGCTGAATACGAGATGTTGATTGCGCGCGCCCATATCGATGCGATGTTCTGGGCTGAGGCGCTTACTGCACTGCGTCGCTCTGCCATTTCGGCAGCGCGGGCATTTCTGGTGCCCTTCGGCGAAGCGCCGGAAGAAGATGCGCAGGTGTTCGGTCTGCTGGCCGTGAATGCGGCTGCCGATAAGGAATTGATGGCTGGTTTTCAGGCCGTGCAATCGGCGCTGATGAATATTGATCTGGCCGATCCGGCTGCTGGTGTGACGGCGTTGCGCAATGTGCAGTCAGACTGGCTGAAACTGGCCGGAATACGTTTTGCGGCGGTGCCGGAAGCCGTTGAAGCCGAAGAGCCTGTTGAAGCACCTGCTGCCGACGTTGATGAGGGCGTTGTATTGCTGGATCTCTCCGGCGTGGCCTGCCCGATGAATTTTGTAAAAACCAAAATCAAGCTGTCCATGCTGCCGGTTGGTGCGCAACTGGATGTGATTCTCGATGATGGTGCTCCGATTGAAAATGTACCGCTGTCGCTCGAAGAGCAGGGGCAGAAAGTGCATGCCAAAGAGAAAATTTCTGATACCCAGTGGAAAATCCGGGTTGAGAAGGTTTCCTCTATTTGATTTGGCTTCGTAGATGACCCCCAGCACTGACCTGCATCCGTTTGCCAATCCCGGGCGTACCAAGCTTTCATTGGTCAGCCGGGGCGTGGCCTTGCCTGAAGGTTTACAGCATGCCTCCAAATGGATCTCGCAGGCCAATGCCATTGAAACGGTGCTGGATATCCGCTTGCCAACCGGGCAATTATGTACGGTGCCGGTCGGGCAGCCGTATACCCAGAACAGCAGTTTTTCACTGACTGAGAAAGATGGTAAAGCGGTGCTGCATTGTGCCGGTGAAACGTCGGATGTCACCTTGCTGCCTGCACCTTCATTTTATCAGAAAACCACGCGTAGCGGCGCTCGCATAGGCAGCTTTTGCGCCTTGCATGACCGCTTGCTGATTCTGCACCCGTTTCTGGGCTGCGGCTTTTTCAACCAGCCGGATCAGGCTTGCCGCTATTGCCAGTATGATTCGATGATGAATGAGGCGGAGCCGCCATTGCGTGATCCTCTGGAGCTGGTTGAGGCGGTGCGTGCGGCGCTGGATGAGCGCGAAGTGGATACGGTGTATTTGTATAACGGCTATTCTCCGTCAGATGATGTTGGTTTGAGGAAGCTGGTCGCAGTGATTGCATTGCTGCGTAAGCATCTGGGACACAGGCAGATTGCGTTGGAAACCGTTGCGCCAGCGGATGTACAAGTCATTGATGAATTATATGAAGCCGGCCTCGATATATTTATTTGCAATATCGAGGTCAATGATGCGGGTCGATTTGCTGAGATCTGCCCGGGCAAACAGGATATTGGTGGTCAGGATGCGATATACAAGGCGCTGAGTTATGCGCGCTCGGTATTTCGATCCGGTGCAGTGGTCAGCCATTTGATTGTCGGGCTGGAGCCGTTGCAGTCCACCATAGCTGGCATGAAAAAGTTGATTGCGCAGGGTATTGTGCCGATGCTGCTGCCTTTCCGCCCCTTGCCGGGAACGGCTTTAAGCGATTGCCCGCTGGCGAGTCTGGATGATGTCGAGCAGGCCTTGCTGGTGCAATATGAATTGCTGGAATCCTCCGGCATGCCCACCCACCGACTGCGGGATATGGGACGCGTGCTGACACCGATGGAGAGCGGATTGCTGGTTGGCAAGGATCCCTATCTGCCGGAGCAGGTTGTTACATCCAATGTGGGGCGCCACTTGTCCGGCTGGCTGGATGGATTACGTCGTTACCTGCGCTCAAACGGCAAGATCGACACCAGTTACCAAAAAACACAGAGCAGCTCGCTGCACTGGCTGTTGGTCAAAGAGGGGGTGCCCTTTCTGGCTCTGGCCATCATCTCTCTGCTTGCTCTGTGGGCGGGCACTCAGGGAGCGCCGTCCGGCTTGACGGAACAGGGCTGGCGCTCATTGCTGATCTTCCTGTATTGTCTGGCCTTGTGGGTGAGCGGACTGATTCCGCTGGCGGCAACATCATTGCTGGGCCTGGCGTTACTGCCGTTGGCCGGGGTGCTGCCCGCCACGGATGCGTATGCCATGTTTGGCTCTCCCGCAGTATTTTTTATTCTTGGTGCATTTATGCTGGCGGCGGGAGCCAGAGCTACGGGTTTGTCGGAACATCTGGCTCTGGCACTTATTGACCGCGTTGGTTCGAGTCCCAAAAAGCTATTGCTGGCCATGTTGTTTTTACCGGCCGTGATGGCGTTCGTGATGCCGGAACATGCGGTTGCGGCTATATTTTTGCCGATTGCCTGGGATATTGTACGTAACCTGGATTTGAAAATTGGCGATCGTTATGCGCAGTCGCTGTTTTTTGCGGTGGCGTGGGGCGCTATTATCGGTGGTGTGATGACCCTGCTCGGTGGCGCCCGCGGGCCGCTGGCGCTCGGCATGGTGCAGCAAATTACCGGCCACTCATTTACCTTTATGGACTGGACGCTGGCGGCGGCACCGCTGGTTGTACTGATGCTGTTGGTGGCAACGATATTGTTATTGCTGATTACGCCGTTTGAAGGGGTGAACATCGTACAGGCCAGACAATGCATTGAACAACGGCAGCTGGAGTTGGGTAATCTGGAGCCGCGCGGCTGGCTGATGGGCGGCCTGCTGATGGTTACCGTGGTGGCCTGGATGATGGGGGGGCATTCCACTTCGTTGGCGGCGATTGCCCTGCTCAGCGTCGCCGCGATGTTTGCTATGCGTCTGGTCAGCTGGGATGAGATTGAAAGCCAGGTGAGCTGGAGCGTGGTGTTGATGTATGGTGGTGCGATTGCTGTTGGCTCGGCATTGAGCGTGAGCGGCGCCGGAGCATGGCTGGCCATGCAGTTCTTCCCTGCAGGTATGGCGGGTCTGGCGCTCATTATTGTGCTGACGCTGGTGACCCTGTTGCTGACTGAAGGCGTGAGCAATGCGGCGGCAGTGGCAATTCTGCTGCCTATTGCCATTCCGGTGGGGCTTGCAGCAGGCATTGATCCGCTGACGATTGCATTGGCCGTTGGTATTATTGCCGGCTTTGCCTTTATGTTGCCGATGGGCACGCCGCCCAATGCCATGATTTACGGTACGGGGTTTGTGCAACGGCTGGCGATGTTGCGATTCGGCGCTGCACTGTCCCTGACTGCATTGCTATTGTTCATTGTGCTGGTGTGGCGTTGGTGGCCGCTGGTTGGATTTGGAATAACAGGTTGATGTTGTGCTATAATAGCGGCTATTTTCTGATGTTGTGACCTCAACGGATAAGCCATAGATATGAAAAAAGCTAGGAGACGTACATGTCTGAACGAAAAATATCTGAACATAAACTGACGCAGCTCAAGGCGCTGGAGGCGGAGTCAATTCATATCATCCGCGAGGTGGTAGCCGAGTTTCGGAATCCGGTCATGCTGTATTCGGTGGGTAAAGATTCGAGTGTGATGCTGCATTTGGCGCGCAAGGCTTTTTATCCGGCTCCATTGCCGTTTTCGCTGCTGCATGTCGATACCGGTTATAAATTCAAGGAGATGTACGAGTTCCGTGATAACTATTGCAAGGAAGTCGGTGCGGATCTGATTGTGCGGCGCAATGAAGAAGCGATTGCCAAGGGCATGAATCCGAAAGAATTCGGTGTGGCGCGCTGCTGTGGCGCGTTGAAAACCAAGGGCCTGCTCGATGCGCTGGAAGAGGGTGAATATGATGCCGCTTTCGGTGGCGCGCGCCGTGATGAAGAGCGCAGCCGGGCCAAGGAACGCGTGTTTTCGATGCGCGATGAGTTCGGTCAGTGGGATCCGAAGAATCAGCGGCCTGAATTGTGGAATATTTATAATGGCAGAATTCACGATGGCGAGAGCGTGCGCGTATTCCCTATTTCCAACTGGACTGAAATGGATGTCTGGCTGTATATCCGCGAAGAAAATATTCCGATTGTACCGCTCTATTTTGCCAAGGAACGCTTGATGATTGAACGCAAGAATTTCCTGATTCCGTATGATGAGGATATGAAAGATCAGCTGCTGGAGGGCGAAGAGCCGAAGATGGTAATGTGTCGTTTCCGCACCTTGGGCTGTAGCCCGTGCACCGGTGCGGTGCATTCGGATGCCACGAATATGGATGAGATTGTCATTGAGGCAGCGGCAGCACGTCGCTCTGAACGTGAAACACGCATCATCGATCACGGCTCGAACAGTATGGAAGACAAGAAAAAAGAAGGGTACTTCTAAATGTAATTTGACCACAAAGACACGAAGGCACAAAGATGTAACTGTTTTGGTTTTCCTTTGTGCCTTTGTGTCTTTGTGGCGAAAAGGGGTAATGATGACTAAATTAAATATCAAAATGACTAAAGAAATCGAACTGCTGCGACTGGTGACGGTGGGCAGCGTCGATGATGGTAAATCGACCCTGATCGGGCGTTTGCTGGTTGATACCAAGGGCGCGTTTGAGGATCAGTTGCTGGCGGTGCGCAAGAAGAAGGGTGCGACACATATCGCATCGGCTGCCGAAGTGGACCTGGCCATGCTGACCGATGGTTTGTCGGCTGAACGCGAGCAGGGCATCACCATTGATGTCGCCTACCGTTATTTTGCCACGCCGAAACGCAAGTTCATTATGGCCGATTGTCCGGGCCATGAGCAATACACCCGCAATATGGTGACCGGCGCATCCACTGCCAGTGCTGCCATTATTCTGATTGATGCGCGCAACGGTGTGATGCCGCAGACCAAACGCCATACCCATATTCTGGGGCTGCTGGGCATTCCGCATCTGATTGTGGCGGTCAACAAGATGGACCTGGTCGATCACGATCAGGCTGTATTTGAAAATATCCGTGCAGAGATGAATGAATATTGTGCCAGGCAGGGCGTGAAAGACCTGATTTGCCTGCCGATGTCGGCGCTGGCGGGTGATATGGTTGCGGTGCGCGGCAATAATATGGACTGGTACGAGGGTAAAACGTTGCTCGAAACACTGGAAAGCCTGCCTGTGCTGGATGATGTGGATACAAAGCCCTTCCGCCTGCCGGTACAACTGGTTAATCGCCCCCAAACACCTGATTTGCCGG
>CAZWWF010000029.1:0-12687 GCA_964636805.1 uncultured Zetaproteobacteria bacterium | reverse complement strand
TTCCATATCGACTAGAGGAAACTGACCATCAAACAAGGGATATTAGAGGGCGAGCGATGAAAGGAAACAAGATACTATATTGTATATGCTCACTTGGACTACTCAGCGGATGCGTGACTTATCAGCCTGTGAAACTGGATGCAACAGCTAAGCTCAATACTAAAGTTGAACAACTTAAGGTGGATGCTTCGCAGCACATGGAGTTACCCAATCCATGGCGAAGCAGCAATATGAATTTGGCTGATGGATTGAATGAGGCTGAGCTTATTCAGTTGGCTGTGTTGAATAATCCGCACTTGGCTGCGGTACAATCCATGCTACAGGAAGCCAATGCGCAGCTTATTCAAGCCGGGTTATTACCCGACCCTCAGTTAAGCTTGTCTGCCGACTTGCCACGTGGGAATGATCCAACACTGGTTACCGCTTATGGAATCGGACTTGGCTTTGATTTGCAGTCACTGATTACACGCCAAGCACGGCAAAGCGCCGCTACCAAGCAGGCAAAGGCGACATATCTGCAAGTGCTATGGCAGGAGTGGCAGGTCATCCAGCAAGCGCGTATGCTCTATCGCCGTGCTCTGATTCAGTATCAACAGGTCGAACTTACCCATAGCCAGTATTTACAAACGCAAACCAACTGGCAGGTACAGCAAAAGGCATTGAAACAAGGAAACGCTACGCTTGATACTGAAGGCTTGGCGCGTACCGCTATGATGGATGGTGAAACTGCATGGTTTGAAGCCAGGCGGCAGTACAGCACGACGATGCACATGCTGACACTGCTGCTGGGTCTATCCCCCCAAACCAAGCTACCACTCAGTGTGCCAGAGCAGGGGATAGCATCGTTATTGATTCAACCTGTTCACGCCAATAAATTACAAGAACTACTGAATAATATAGACCATAAACGGCCTGACCTGCTGGCATTGAAAGCTGGATATGCAGCACAGGAAGCCAAAGTCAGGGAACAAATTCTCGCTCAGTTCCCTGGTTTTACCATTGGTGTCAACAACCTCAGGGATACGGGAAATATCTGGACACTGGGGCCATTCATCAACCTGAACCTGCCACTTTTAAATGGTAATCGTGGCAATATTGCCATGGCGAGAGCTACGCGCAGCCGTTTGCTGGCTGAATACAGGGATCGTCTAACGACAGCCGAGATCGAAGCACATCGACTTGTTAGTGATCAACAACTGGCACTGAAAGAATTAAGGGCATTGCAGGAAAAGCTGCCAGACCTGAGTGTGATGATGCAGCACATGCGCAAGGCGCTCACGGGTGGCAATGCGGACATGCTGACCTTTACCACACTGCAAAACAGTCACTTCGCACAGCGTATGAAAGTGCTTCTCCTTGAGCAGGCAGTGCTGGAACAGGCTGTTGCACTTGATACGGTGCTGGGCGCATTGCCGGTCAATACAGGTAAAACCCAATGAAAATAATGACGGTATTTCCATACACTGCGCTGGTGCTATCTGCTTTGCTGGCAACGACGAACATTATCACTCAGGCCACTGCAGCAGATGGGCATGCCATTATCTACAAGGTGCGCGTTGCCACGGTCATCGAAAAAGCTGTGCATGAGCAGTTGCATGTGTACGGACGAGTCGGATTCGATGATGCAAGTTTGCAAAATATAAACCTGCCATATAGCGGACAGGTTATTCGCTTGCCCCTGCTGGCCGGAGAGCCGGTTCGCAAAGGTCAAACCATCGCTGAAATTGCGGTTGATCCATCCGTAGCATCGGCCTATCAGCAGGCTTTGGCTGCTGTTCGCTATGCAGAAACGCAAGTGGCTCGTATCAAAAGAATGCTGGCCGACCATCTGGCAACCAAATCTCAACTGGCTGTAGCCAATAAAGCGTTAAATACAGCGCGTACGCAACTGCATCAACTACGCAAGCAAGGATTTGGAAAATCGATTCATGTTATTCGTGCAGACTTCGATGCTGTCGTAGCATCCGTATCGGTTCAGGCTGGACAGCGTTTGACAGCAGGAATCACCTTGATGCAGTTAGGGCATCCGGATCGTTTAAAGGTTATTCTGGGTGTAGAGCCAGCCGACATCAATCAGGTCAAATCGGGAAACGCGGTTTTACTTCAGAGTGCATTATCACCAAATGTTCATATTCATGCTGTCGTTGATCGTGTGTTGCATGCGGTCAATCCGCAAACGCGTCTGGTTGATGTGCTGGTTCGATTAACTGGCGAGCAGGCAACAACATTTTTACCCGGTATGATTGTTTCGGCAGATATTTCGGGCAGGTCAATGCCGCATGCACTATTGGTTCCTCAGCGCGCACTCGTGCAACGGGCAGGTAAAAACGTGATTATGCTTGTGCATCAGAGAATGATAAGCAGCGTTCCGGTTCACGTGTTGCTGGAAACAGATGGGCAGCTTGTGCTTACAGGTGAACTATCGGCAGGGCAAATGGTTGTCGTTGAAGGCGCAGCTGAATTGCATGATGGTGACCGTGTAACAATTACGGATGCTGCCGTTAAGAAATCTCGCCCGTGAGCTTCTCCAACTGGATTTTAACTCATCGTCGCTCACTACTGACACTGTTACTGATTTTGGCAGCGATGGGCGCTACGCGTGCTTTTCATATGCCGGTCGGCCTGTTTCCTCAAGTCACATTTCCACGCGTGGTTATTGCTCTGAATTCGGGTGACCGACCAGCCGAACAAATGGAGATACAGGTCACACGATTGGCCGAGATGGCGGTGCGTTCAGTGCCTGGTGTGGTGGATTTGCGTTCCAACACCAGTCGCGGCAGTGCTGATATTTCGGTGAATTTCGATTGGGGCACGGACATGGTTTCCGCATCCTTACAGGTGGCGGCGGCACTCAACCAGATTCAGACACAATTCCCCTCTGGTAGTGATTTCAGCGTACGACGTATGGATCCCACCGTATTCCCCGTAGCTGCATATAGTCTGACATCGGATCAGATTTCTGCTGTGAAACTGCGTGATTTGGCGAACTACCAACTGGTGCCACTGCTATCGAGCATTGATGGCGTGGCGCGAGTCGGCGTGCTCGGCGGCAATCAGGAGGAGTACAGGGTTGAAATTGATCCTGATCGTCTGCATGCATTCGATATCAGTCTGAAACAGGTAGCCTCGGCGTTGGCTGCCAGCAATGTGTTAACAACGATCGGAAAAGTCGAAGACAGGTATAAACTGTTTTTGACCATTGCCGACACCCGCTTTGATGACATTGACAGTATTAAACACACCGTGCTGAGAAATGGAACGAATGGCATCGTAGAACTGGAAGATGTTGCAACGGTCATGCGATCCATCAAGCCGCAGTGGATTAAAGTAACTGCAGATGGCAAAGACTCCGTATTGTTTATGGTTTATCAACAACCGGGCGGCAATACGGTACAGATTGCCGATGATGTCAAAGCCCGCCTGTCCACATTGAAACACAAGCTCCCTGAGGGTGTAAATGTGCATAGTTGGTATGATCAGAGTGAGTTAATTCTGGCATCAGCCAAAAGTGTGCGCGATGCGATCCTCATCGGTGTGGTGCTGGCAGCACTGGTGCTAATCGTATTTCTGCGCAATCTGCGTATCACCCTGATTATGATTGTGGCTGTGCCTGCAGTCTTTGCGACCAGTGTGCTGATAATTGATCTGTTCCATTTTAATTTTAATATCATGACACTCGGCGGCATGGCAGCGGCAGTTGGTCTGGTGATAGACGATGCCATTGTGATGATTGAGCAGATTATGCGCCAGATCCGGCAACATAAAAAAACCAGCGAGAAGTTTTCACAAGGTGTCATGCATGCTGCTGCGGACTTCTTTCACCCGTTGGCAGGCTCGTCCATGGCCACCACAATTATTTTTCTGCCGTTGGCCTTTTTAAGCGGAGTGACTGGCGCTTTTTTCAAGGCTCTGTCTGTCACCATGGCCTGTTCACTGGTGGTGTCTTTTCTGGTTGCATGGTTAGTCGTGCCGCTGCTCGCTGCACATCTGTTGCGCCAAAAGGATGCGGAAGCAGAAGATGAAGGGCCATGGCAGAAAAAAACACTCAAACTATACGCAGCAAGCCTGAATACACTCTTATCCCGTCCGGTCATATTGTTGCCTGTAATTATTGCGCTGATGGTTGCAGGCTATATCGGCTATCGCGGCGTTGGCAGCGGCTTTATGCCGCACATGGATGAAGGAGGCTTTGTCCTCGATTATGTCGCGCCGCCGGGTATGTCATTGAGTGAAACTGATCGGTTGGTTTCACAGGTCGAATCTATTCTGAAGCAAGTCCCGGAGGTGGATACATGGTCACGGCGTACCGGAGCCGCGCTTGGAGGATTTATCACCGAAGCCAATGAAGGGGACTTTTTTATTCGTTTAAATGGATTCCCACGGCGCGGGATTGAAGCCATTATGGATGATGTGCGCGAACGAATTCACCAACAGGTGCCGGCGCTGGATATTGACCTGGCTCTGCTGATGGAGGATTTGATTGGTGATCTGACTGCCGTTCCACAGCCGATTGAAATAAAACTCTACGGAGATGACCAACAAAAATTGATGGCATTAGCACCCAAAGTGGCTGAGGCAGTAACGCATATTCAAGGCGTTGTGGATGTTCGAGATGGTATCGTGATTGCCGGTGATTCGCTCGTTGTCAAAGTAGACCGAGCCAAAGCTGCACTGGAAGGGCTCGATCCTGATGCAGTAACACGCCAGCTCAATATTCTGTTGTCAGGTCAGGTAACCACCACAGTGCAACAGGGGCAAAAAATGATTGGCGTGCGCTTGTGGTCGCCCGAACATGATCGTGATTCTGTTTTGAAGCTGGAGCGCATGTCCCTGCAAGCGCCTGATGGTCACTGGTTACCGTTGAAACGCATTGCATCGGTTCACATGCTTACTGGTCAGCCGCAAATCACACGGGAAAACCTGAAACGTATGGTAGCGGTGACGGGTCGCATATCTGGTCGTGATATGGGTTCGGTCATGGCTGATGTAAAGCAGATACTGGCATCCAATATTATTCCATCCGACATCAGAGTGGAACTTGGAGGACTATATCTGGAGCAGCAAAAAGCATTTCGCGGCCTGATACAGGTCTTTGCTGCTGCGATTGCGCTGGTGTTTGTGCTATTACTATTCCTGTATGAACGATTCAGGGCGGCGCTGGCCATCCTGTGCATGCCGCTGCTGGCGATGGGCATGGTTTTTCTTGGCTTACGAATAACAGCAACTGAGTTGAATATCACATCCATGATGGGGTTGACCATGATTATTGGCATCGTCACCGAAACTGCTATTTTTTACTATTCGGAATTCCGCCGCATCAGTCAGCCGGATGCACATCGCCTTCAGGATTATATTCAGGCTGGAAGAAACCGTTTTCGTCCTATCGCCATGACCAGTCTGGCGGCCATTCTGGCACTGATGCCATTGGCGTTAGCGTTTGGTGAGGGTGGAGCGATGCTACAACCCATGGCGATCGCCATCGTGTTCGGGCTGATGGCTCAGTTTCCTCTGGTTTTATTGATTTTGCCAGTCGTGTTGTATCTATTGGATCAACGTGCCGGCGTAGTTGTTGATAGTGGCAAAGAGGTTTCAATATGATGATTCTTATACGAATTGGTCTAATCTATTTCTGTACTTGTTGTATGTTCCAAACGGGATATGCCACACCGGCATCAAGCCATACTGCGACAGCCAAAGTCGAGATAGCACACCAGTTTGTCACCTCATTACCCTGGTTTGGACAGGTCAGGAGTGCTCGACGGGTCAATATACCTGCTCGTGTGAATGGCCTGATTGTCAGTATCAACGTGGCTGATGAAACAAGGGTAAAGCAGGGGGATGTATTGTTCGTGTTGGCGGGCAAAGAAGTGGAAAGCAGGGCGTTGAATTTGCAACAGCAGGTAGCGCAGGCAAGCAAGGAAGTGGCGATTGCAAAGAAAAATCTACATCTGAAACGCAATCAGCGCCAACAAGGGCTGGCCACCAATGAGCAGGTGAATATGGTTGAACGAGCACTGTCTTTGGCACAGGCGCATGCGTCCGCTGCCCGGCAGGCACTGGCCACCATGCATGTCGGTTCCCTTATAATCGCACCTGTGACCGGAGTCTTTACGGCTCGCGCAGTGCATGTCGGCCAATATGTCAGCCCCGGGATGATGCTTGCGAGCATTGTCGATCCGAATCACCTGCGTATTCAAGCCAGCCTGTTTGCGCCGATGGATTTGGAATTGAAAGGCAAGCCTGTCGTGATTCATACGTCCTGTTGTGATGTGCCGAATGGTGATCTGCATGCGGTTATTTCAGCGGTTATGCCGGACAGTACGGCTGAAGGAGCCAGACAAATCTGGATTGAGGGAGAGGCTCTGCATGCCTTATCGCCGGGTCTGCAGATATCCGGCGCATTGGTGTTGACGCACGCAGGATTAGCCGTGCCTGCATCAGCCATTGCTCGTGATGATGCAGGCCACAGCTATCTGTTTATTCGCGATAGTCAGGGCTGGCGCAAACAGCAGGTCAGCACGGGTATCCATGATAAAACAATGGTGGAAGTGCGAATCGGGCTGCATGGCGGTGAGGAGGTATTAACCGAGGGCGCCTATGAGTTACTTTATCAGGCGTTTGGCAAAACCTATCAGGCTCCGGATTAAGGTTTTCACCTGTCCATGCTATCGCGTATCATTCAAATATTCATCCAGCGGCCATTATTACTGGCGCTGGGACTGATTGTCATTGTCGTAGCGGGTGTTCAGGGCTGGCAACGTATGCCAGTCGATCTGTTGCCAGATTTGGATGTGCCCGTAGTCAATATTATTACTCATCTGCCCGGCGCATCACCACAGGATGTGGAGCTGTTGCTAAGCCGGCCGCTTGAGTCTGCCATGCAGGGGATAAGTGGTGTATACCGGGTTGCCTCGACATCGGCGCAGGGCATTTCCCAAATCAGCGTGCAGTTTGACTGGGGTACGAGCGTGAACGATGCCCGCCAACTGGTGCTGGCGCGTTTGGGGCAGGTATCTGCTACGCTGCCGCAGGGAGTATCACCACGCCTGGAGCAGATCGGTACGACGTTGCAAGAGGTGGCCGGTTATACGATCACTTCCGGTTCTGATCCGGTGATGCTGTCCAATGCCGTTCGCAATCATGTATTACCCCGGCTGACACAGGTGGCTGGTGTATCGAGGGTTGATCTGCTGGGCGACGAGCAACGCACGTTTGTCGTAGACCTCAAACCGGAAGCACTAATGCGGTTACATCTGCGCCTCTCCGATATTGTCCAGGCATTGAAATCCACCAATCAAGTCGATGTGGCTGGCTTCGCATCCGATGGCGGCCGGGAATGGGTTGTGCGTTCGGATGACCGCATTCGTTCGCTGGATGATCTGCGCCATGTTTCTATTGTCATGCCGACGCGTGCCCGTCCGCTGCTGTTGCAGGATATTGCTGTTGTCAGTGAAGGGCGTGTACCCAAACATTATACGGTTCACGGCAATGGCCAGCCTGCTGTGGCCTTACTGGTGCGCAAACAGCCTGGCGCCAATGCGCTGGATGTGGTGCGTGCAGTCGATGCCGAGCTGGCGCATTTAAGCGCGCAACTACCTGCAACATCCAGTGTGCAAAAATTCTATGATCAGTCCGAAATTATTGCCCGCGCCAACGATGAAATCATGCAGGATATCTGGATGGGGGCTGTCCTGGTCGTGCTGGTACTCTATCTGTTTTTTGGCTCGATTCGCCCGACGTTAGTAGTGGCGCTGACGATTCCAACCACCTTGCTAGCGACACTGGCCATCATGCAGATGCTCGGTTTATCGTTGAATATCATTACGATGACAGCGCTGGCTCTTGTTATCGGCATGATCGTCGATGACGCTATTATCGTGGCTGAAAGTATCGCCCGCCACGGATGCGATCACTCTCCCGCCAGAGCGGCACTGGAGGGGGCGCTGGAGATAGCCAGCCCCGATGCCAGTGGCACGATGACCACGCTGGCTGCCTTTTTGCCCTTGCTGTTAATCGGCGGTATTGCCGCACTGTTCATGCGCCCGTTTGGCTGGACTGTGAGTATTGCACTATTGTTGTCATTGCTGATGTCATTGATTCTGGTGCCATCATTATTGGCCACCCGCTGGTTTGTTTCCACAGCATCCGAACCGGCATGGATCCATCGCCTGCATGGGCTTGCAGATCATCTGTTCATGCGCTTGCGAACGCGGCGAAAGCGAGTGCTTGGTGCTGCGATGTTGATTGTGATTGTTGCCATTGCACTCACGGTGACAGGTCGCGCCACGCTGCTGCCACCGATGGATGAAGGCTCGATATTGGTCGAATACATTATGCCGCCCGGCACATCGCTGGCCGAGAGTGACCGCATTGGCAACCAGCTGGAGCGGCTTGCCCTGCATGATCCCGATGTCAGTGCTGTGTATCGGCGCACAGGTTCGCCTCTGGTGGGGTATCAGATTGAAGGGCCGAACCGTGGCGAAGTCATGATGAAGCTCAAGCCGTTAAACATTCGCACGCGATCAGCCGATGAAGTGATGGATAGTTTCCGTCACCTGACGGATGATTTTCCGGCAGCGAGTTTTTTGTTTCACCACCCGACTCAGGAAAAGATGGATGAGAGCTTCTCCGGCCTGCCGGCTATGTTCGGCGTTACTATTTACGGCGATGATGAAGCAACATTGATCCAGCTGGGAAACAAGGTTGAACGGCTGTTGCAACAAGAGCCGGATATTTCGAATATCGTCAATAATACCCGGGTGCGCAGCAACCAGTTGAGCGTTCGTCTCCAGCCTGATCGTCTGGCGCTGTACGGATTGCAGGCGGCAGATGTGCATCAGGTGTTGCGTGCAGCAGGTCTGGGGGTGGAGGCAACGCGCCTGATACATACGAAAGAAGAGATTCCTGTGCTGTTACGCTGGTCGGGCGTGGACATCAAACAACCGGAGAGTATTGCATCACTACCCGTGGCTACGCCCGATGGCAGCTGGATTCCCTTAAGTCGCGTGTCAGAGATCACGTCTGCTGCGGTTGCATCGTCCATCACGCGTTTGAACGGCGAACGGCAAATCACCTTGTTGGCTGAATCCGAGGGCAATTTGCTCGAAGTGGCCAACACCATTCAAGCTAAACTCAATCAACTGAAATTGCCGGTTGGCTACAGTGCTCGCGTCAGTGGTCAGTATCCGGTGATGATGCATACGCTGGGTGAATTCATATTCACCGCACTGGCCGCGATTGCCCTGATCTATATGATTATGGTGTTGCAGTTCGCCTCATGGCGACAACCATTAGTGATTCTGGCGGCGATTCCGTTAACGCTGGCTGGCGGCCTGATTACTGTATCAATCAGCGGCCATGCCATCGATGCTTCCATCGCTATGGGTGCATTGACCCTGATCGGCATTGCAGTGAATAATGGTATTGTGCTGGTGGATTACGCGAACCGACAAATACGTACAGGGATAGATAGCACGCATGCCTGGCAGCAGGCCATTCACGTACGTTTGCGTCCCGTTTTAATGACAACTACGACGACTGCCGCTTCACTACTACCCATTGCGGTGGGAGTAGGTGGCGCGTCAACCATTTTTAAGCCTTTTGCATTGATGATAATCGGAGGCTTGATAGTCGGGATTGCTGCGACATTGCTATTGTTACCGCTATTTCAAGCGGATGATCAGCGTATCTTCGGGCATGATTGAATCCTGTTCGGGCATGTGCAGTTGCACCTCATGACAGCATAGTTACAATCGCCTGCTTTCAAATTTATACGACAGGATTTCCTTCATGCTTTCTATAATTCGCAACAATCTGGCACCGCGTCACCTTGGTTTGGCAGGACTCTGTCTATTGGCTTGGGTGTTTATAGCCCTGTTCCGTTTCGACAATTATGGTATTGAAGAGGGTGCCGCACTCGATTTGTTGATGAACTGGTCCATTGTTCACCAAATCGCCAGCCCTGTCGCATTTTTCGGGGTGCCGGATTTGCGCGCTATTCTGTTTATTCCGCTCGATATGCACTGGGTGGGAAGCCTCATTGCAGCCAAGGTTTATACCATGTTCTTCCTCTTTGGCACAGCGCTGTTGCTATATAACTGGAGTGAATCCCGGCATGGTAGTGAAGCATCCATGATCTCTACAGCCCTGTTGTTGATTGCACCGATATCCCTGATGCAGACTGATGCTATTGGTGCGGGGGTATATCTGCTGTGGGCGTTTGCTGTCGCTGCTATTTTCGATGACTTGACGCATGCCAGTGAACGAACGGCTCCCAGTTGGTTGTTTCTGCAGATATTGATCTGCGCATTTGCTGTCAGCCTGCATCCGATGGGGCTGGCTTTACCGCTGGCATTAATCTGGCGCTGGTTGCGTGAACCCGATGAGCGTAAAAAGGCCCAGCGTATGATTTTATCTTTGATTATTACCTCGGCGATTATGTTATTATTACGCTGGGGATGGTACGGCATGGATGCTCCGGCTGCCAATCCATTATCAGTCCTGGCCGATGCGCTGATTGGTTCTCCACTGCTGCATGCTGCTAATGGATGGGGAGTTGGACTGATTGTAGCCGACTTGGGGCTTGTCGCTATTATTGCAACGCTGCTGATCAGAAAACTGGATATAGATTCCATATCGTTGATGCTGATCATTGCCAGTGCTATAGGTGCGTTCCATGCAGACCATGTATGGGTAATGGTTTACTGGGCAACCACCCTGTATCTGGGCATACCTCTGTTGATTAAACTCAATGAACGTATTGGCTGGCGCGGTATCAGCGGACAAAGGGGGCTTGTACTGATTGTTGTCGTGGTTCTTGTCGTAATGTCCACTTCGGCGGCAAAAAACAGTTATGTCACGCGTCAGATGGAATTAAAAAACAATACAGATCAGGTCATCGCAGTGTTGCAGAAAGAGGCAGAAACTGCCCCTGTGGATCAATTTATTGCTGCCAGTCAGTGGCCGGCCAGAACCCTGCTTGTTACGCGTCGTGATGTGTTGCCGTTACCGCCAACCAGTGCGGATATCAAGGATTTTGAGGCTAAAATCAAGGGGGTTACCCATATAGCATTTGATCCACAACAGAAAAACATGCTTGATCTGGCACGTAAGATGGCGGCTTTGAGTCATAAGTATGAAACCATTGCTTTAATGCCGGGAGGTGTTGTCGTTAAACTCAAACAGACAGCATCCGATACGGATAAGAATAAAAACCAGGTTTCTTTACATTAATAATGTGGATCACTTTTTAAACGACGCATTTCGTATTTATAAAATGCATACGTATTTAATGATTGATTCGTAGTTTCTGTCCCTGTCGCAAGGCTATCCGGTCCGGCAGTCTGTTGTAATTAAATATGAATTTACTCAGGCTGCTTTTTTAAGCTCGGGCATGTCCAGTAATTGAATAATCTCATCTGGTTGTGCCAAGACATCAGACAGATTATAGGAATCCAGTACATCCATGAATGCTTTTCGAGCTTTATATAGTGCGTGCCTGAGCTGACAAACCGGTGAGATCGTACATGTGTTGTTTTCGTAATCAAAACATTCGAGCAGATCAAAATGTGGTTCCGTATGGCGAATAACTGCGCCGATATTAATATTTTCGGGTGGAAAGGATAGTACCATACCGCCTGATTTGCCGCGAATGGTCGTGATCCATCCGCTGGAAGAAAGATTGTGCACAACCTTGACCAGGTGGTTTCGGTTGATGTCAAATGCTTCCGAGATTTCAGTAATGGTGCAGCGGCGTTCAGGGTGCAGGCCCAAGAATAGCAGTACGCGCAAGGAGTAATCGGTATATTGAGTTAATTGCATTCGAGAAAGATATATTAAGTTGACAGCTTTTGTCCAGTGCCGGTAAGATAGCGCACACATACTATGGGTATGAAGATATCAAGGAGGAAGATATGAGTTCTGTATATGAACAACTTGGAGGAGAAGCGGCTATTAATGCTGCTGTTGACGTATTTTATCGTAAAGTACTCGGTGATAAATATGTCGTACGCTTTTTTGAAGGTGTGGACATGGACAAACAAGCTGCCAAGCAGCGCGCCTTCCTGACTATGGTAACAGGTGGACCGAACAGTTATACCGGAAAAGATATGCGAGATGGACATCGCCATTTGATCAAGATGGGGCTGGATGATTCCCATTTCGACCACATTCTTTGTCATTTGCGTTCTACGCTGGCGGAATTGGGCGTGGCCCAGGAACTGATTGACACGGTTATCAGCGTGGCTGAGTCTACCCGTGACGACGTACTTGACAGGTAACCGACCATGCATTTAGAGACATTTATTCCCGTATTTTTAATGTTTGCCGTACTCGGCCTGATTATACCTACTGTGCTAGCCGGTATAGCTGAAAAAGGACGTATAGTTGAAAAAGGTTGTACACCTGAAGCAGATGCTACTGCATCGACAGCAGATAAGAGTCTGTATGAGCAACTTGGTGGTGAAGCTGCCGTCAATGCAGCGGTTGATGTGTTCTACCGCAGGGTATTGGCTGATGCATATGTGATCAGATTCTTCGAAGGCGTAGACATGGAGAAACAGGCTGCCAAACAGAAAGCATTTTTAACAATGGCTTTCGGTGGTCCTCATAACTATAGCGGTAAGGATATGCGGGAAGGGCATCGTCATTTAATCAAAATGGGCCTGAATGATTCCCATTTTGAACATA
>CAZWWF010000028.1:0-12703 GCA_964636805.1 uncultured Zetaproteobacteria bacterium | reverse complement strand
CAGAGCATCCGGCAGATCGGCGATTGAGGGTAATACGAGATCGGCTTTGATGCCGGTGGCTCTGACAAAATCCTCCCGGTATTTGCCGGTTTGAACCAGTGCAGTTTTCAGCCCTGCCTCTTTTGCACCGCCAATATCCGATTCGATATCATCACCGATCATTAGGGTAGATTCCGGCTCTACATTTAACGCCGTGCAGACGCCATGAAAGAAATCCTGTGACGGTTTACCCAGAACCATAGCTTCTGTGCCGGTGGCATATTCGATGGCTGCTACAAACGGCCCGATATCCAGATGCAGACCATCCGGTTTCTGCCAGAAACGGTTTTTATGCAGTGCCAGTACCGTGGCTCCATCCATGACGGCATTGAATATCGCGTGCAATAGATCAGGCGTATAACCCTCGCCACCCAGATCACCCATGACGATATAATCCGGATTTTCGTCAGTCGTCCGGATACCCTGAAAGTCTTCCAGCAATGAATCGCGCACATAGAGTTTCGCACTGCCGTCTGCAATGGCCCGAACGGCCAGAGCCGCAGGTGTGTAGATATCGGATTTATGAATAGTTATCCCGAAGCTCGCAAGTTTTTCAGCGATGGAGGATTTCGGTTGTGTCGTTGTATTGGTCAGCCCTGCAACAGGCAGATTCATATCAAGCACGCACTGCACGCTTTCAATCGCGCCGGGTATCATATGATCCCCGACATATAATACACCATCCAGATCAAACAGGACGGCCTTAGTCTTTGTTTCTTTCTTCCTGCTCATGTCGTTATTTTAGCACTGTTGCAGCATGATGCGAAGGTTCCAGGAAGGGGTCTTCGCATTCCAGAATATTTCTGCCAGCCGGTTCGGATATTCGTCAACCTGATGGAACTCGTTTATTGTATCCCAAAAGAAAATAAGACTTATCCCTTGCTTGGGTCTTAATATCCAATATCAAGGAAAACAAAGCCGTTCTTCAAGATGAATTTGAGGGAATGATGCCAAAGCCAACAAAGGAGATGATGGACAAGCGTCATCAGGAAATGAAAAAGGACTTTCCTACCGATCTGCATTGGCAGTTCGATGAAATGGCATCTCGTAATGAGCAAGATTCTAGAGAACTATATGTGGTGAATTGCTGGTTTCTTTGTGAAAATGAGTCTTCGCGTATGTGGGAGGAGTACGGTGGTGAAAATGATGCTGTAGCTATCAAATCAACTGTAAGGCAATTAATTGAAAACATTGGCGTTCCCAATGATTCGCATGCATCACACATTGGACGGGTGAAATATATCGATCACAGCAATCATATGATGTCAGCATATGAAGCCAATCAGGGTATTGAAAGGGCCTTTCTCAAGGATGCCGAGAGATATGTCCATGAGAAAGAGCTACGTATCGCAACTCTTAGTGTAAAAACAAAATACTGTGTAAAGCCTGATGGTGAGCCATATAAGGAACCAGAAGTTCAGGGAAAGAATATGAATAATTTTGATGAACCTGGGTTGTACATTGTAATACGCTTTAAAGAGATGGTTTCAGAGATTGTTACTTCTCCAAATTCGGGAGAATGGCTTACCCTGCTAGTGAGGAGAATAATGCATGTGAGCAACCTCAATATTCCAGTTTTGGCTTCAAGGTGCAACAATGCCTAACAAGACCGTCAACTCGGACGCATTTTGCGCTCACTGTGCTCACTGCGCCGATTACGGCAAGCGTTAGGAACTCGAGAGCATAGATTCAGCTTTGGCAAGGTCTTCGGGCGTGTCAACGCCGATGCAGTGGAAATCACCGATGGTGACGGCGATATCATAATCGTGGTGCAGGACGCGTAGCTGTTCCAGTTGCTCGGCCTGTTCGGCTTGGCAGGGGTCGAGAGACGGATAAATCAGCAGGAATTCTTTGCGGTAGGCATACAGCCCGACATGCTGCAAGGCATGAGCCGACCCTGAGCGCGGGTAGGGGATAGCGGCGCGGCTGAAATACATGGCGCGGCCTTTGGCATTGCAAACTACTTTCACGACATTGGCATCATCCAGATCGGAATTGGAACGCAGCGGGTGCGCCAGTGTGGCCATCGGTAGATAGGCATCATCGGAGAATGGCTTAACCACAGCGCGAATGGCGGCTGGGTCGATCAGTGGTTCGTCGCCCTGTACATTGACTACGATATCACAATCCATTTCACGCACGGCTTCGGCCAGTCGATCGCTGCCGCTCGGATGTTCCGGGCTGGTCATGCATACGGTGGCATCGGTTTTCTGAACCGCTTCGGCAATGCGCTCATCATCGGTGGCGACAAATACAGGGCCGAGATCAGCTTGCAGCGCCTTTTCGATCACATGCAAAATCATGGGTTTGCCAGCCAGTAGTGCCAGCGGCTTGCCGGGAAAACGGGTGGAACCCATGCGGGCTGGAATGCCGATAGCAATATTCATGTTCAATGGGCCTCGATTTCGGGCCAGCTGGCCGTGGCTGTGCCGACCTTGCCGACGACCACACCGGCAGCGCGATTGGCCGTTCTGGCAGCAGTCAATGCATCATCACCCCGTGCCAGGCAGGCGGTAAAGACGGCAATGACGGTGTCGCCAGCACCCGTTACATCAAACACATCGCGGGCAGCAGTCGGGATATGATGGCTCTGTTTGCCATCGAACAGGGTCATGCCTTTTTCCGAGCGGGTGATCAGTACATATTGCAGATTCAACTTATTATGCAAAACTTTAGCAATGGCTTCCACATGATTGTTATCATTAATATTTTCCATATCGGCCATAGCCGATGCTTCGAGTAAATTCGGGGTGATCACGGTTGCACCGCGATAGGCCTCTGTGTGCTCGGGTTTGGGGTCCACTGCGATAATACTGCCCTGTAATCGGCCAATCAGTTGTTGAATAAAATCGGGCGTTAGCACGCCTTTTCCGTAATCGGACAGAATCACAGCTGAGGAATCCGGCAGCAGCGCATCGAGACTGTCGAGCATATGACGATGGCTCTCAGCCTGAGCGGCCTGCGTCCATTCGCGATCATAACGTACGACCTGCTGGTGACGGGCAATAATACGGGTTTTGATCGCAGTAGGGCGGTTGTTGGTTTTGGTAACGACGCCGCGATTATCCGAATTCAGTTCGGAGAGTCGATTATGTACCCAGCGGCCCGGTTCATCATCACCGACCATCCCCAGCATGGCAGAGGAAGTATCGAGCGCATGTAGATTACGTACCACATTGGCTGAACCGCCTAATCTGCGATCGATTTCATTCACGGAAACGACAGGCACCGGCGCTTCCGGAGATATGCGGGACACATCCCCCCAGATAAATTCATCTACAATGATATCGCCAATCACAAGAATCAAAATTCTGCTCCCATTTGCTGCTGTATTAGCGCCAGTATAGGCCGATTGCTCCGGACTGAAAGCCAGCTGATGACTTGCATGTTAGGTGAAATGCTGTAACGCACAGTCAATGACCCGTTGCTGCTGGTTCCCCAGATCGGGCCATAACGGTAGTCTGACAATGCGGTTCGACAGTGACTCAGTGACAGGAAGCTGACCGGATGTCCGGCAGTAACGGATTCCTGCCGGTGCCAGATGCAGCGGAACATAATGAAAGACTGTCAGAATATGATGTTCTTTCATCCATACAATGAAATCAGAGCGTGCTTCCAGACTGTTCAACAGCAGATAATACATATGGGCGTTATGCTGGCAGTGATCCGGAATCAGTGGCCGCCTGATGACATCACCTGTTTCCATTGTTGAAAATGCCTGATGATAATGCTGCCACAGTTGCAAGCGACGGTCGGTGATTTCTTCTGAATGTTGTAGCTGTGCCCATAGAAAAGCGGCAATCAGTTCACCAGGCAGAAATGATGAACCAACATCCACCCAGGTATATTTATCCACTTCACCACGGAAAAAACTGCTGCGGTTGGTGCCTTTCTCCCACAGGATTTCGGCGCGTTCTACAAACCGTTGATCGTTGATCAGCAAGCAGCCGCCCTCACCGGAAATGACATTCTTGGTTTCATGGAAGCTGAAAGCAGCCAGGTGCCCGATACTGCCCAGCGGTTTGTTGTAATAGGACGACATGACCCCTTGCGCGGCATCTTCAATGACAAACAAACCGTGTTGTTCGGCCAGTGTCATGATGGCATGCATCTCGCAACTGACACCGGCATAGTGGACAACAACAATGGCTTTTGTTTTCGAAGTGATGGCGGCTTCGATAAGCGTTTCATCCATATTCAGTGTGTCCTCACGGATATCGATAAATACGGGAACAGCACCGCGTAATACAAAGGCATTGGCGGTAGAGACAAACGTATAAGACGGCATAATCACTTCATCGCCGGGCTTCAGATCGATCAGCAGCGCCGCCATTTCCAGCGCCGCTGTACAGGAGTGGGTCAACAGCGTCTTGATACAGCCGGTTTTGGTTTCCATCCATGCCTGGCATTTTTGCGTGAACGGACCGTTTCCGGCCAGTTGGCCATTGGCATGTGCTTCGAGAATATACCTGGTTTCTTCGCCGGTCATATACGGTTTGTTGAATGGAATGAAGTTGTTGCTCGTGCTCACGGCTTGTCTTTCCAGTACAGATATACGTGATCACCGCGCAGTCGCCATGATTTGACCAGCTTGCCAAACTTCGGGGTTTCCACTTCGGCTAAAATATAGACGCCGCTTTCCTTGCCGTTATACCAGTGAATGGGTGGGCGCTGTTGCCGCCAGACATCGATATAGGCTGCAATTGCCAGTCCGGTTGCAACATCATTTTGTGTTCGTAGTGGTGCATTTATGGTGCGCTGAATAATCTCATGTGCCACAATTTTGACATCACGTTCCGGTCTCCAGTCCTTGATATAGGGGAGAATGCCCAGACTGTAGGGGATTTTTGCGATGACAATCAGTGCTATTAACAAGACACCCTGTTTCAGGCGCGTCTGATCCAGTTGCATCATCAGCCCGGTCAATAACAGGGCGACCAGTCCATACAGGGGCACCAGATAGCGCGGTGTGGCTCCCGCAGATACCCAGAAAGGAAGAAAACAGATCAATAATACTATCGATAGCGTAATTAATGTGTTGTCCAGTTTAAAATGATATTTACGGCGTAACCATAACCAGACCAGCAACAATGAGATGGGGAAAGCTCTGAACAGAAATACCACAGGCAGGGTTAGCCAGTGCTTGATATATGCTAAAAGGCCATAGCCGATAAAATTACGCAGTACATCATGAGCCGTGGTGCTAGCAGTGTTTTCACCGGCAGGAATGATGAATGACTGCCATGCGAATGGAACTGCTAATGCAAGCAAACCGGCAGATACAAACAGCGGTTTTTTCAGTATGTGCCACTGCTTTAACCTCCAGAGAAGTACCAGTCCGGACGCACCGTACAATGCATAGGCAGTTATGTTTTTGGTCATGAATGCCAGTGAAATCAGCAGCAGGGAAGCGATAAACCAGCCGAGATGTTCAGTGGCGATCGAACGCCAGAGTGTTGCAATAGCGGTAAAGATAAAGAGTCCAAACGTGGCATCGACATAGCCCAGCCAGCCATACCAAAATGCAACTTCACCCATGCTCAGATAGACCAGAGCTGCCAGCCAGCCGGCATTACGCTGGGTGAATAACCAACTGGACATGATGCCAACGCTCAGGGCGGTCAGCCAAGAGGAGATGACGGAAACCAGTCTTACGGCGATATCCACATGTTCCCAGCCTATCAATTGGCTGATCAGGATGACCGGCCAGTGCCATAGCACTGAATGGGGCCAAATCATACCGTATATAGAGGAGTGCAACCAATCATTGCGTACAAACATTTCATAGGATTTCAGGGCCATTAACCCTTCTTCACCGATATATTGCATCACCGGCAGGGGTAACAGCATAAACAAAGCTGCAATGCAGGTCAGGACTTTCAGTGCGGATTCAATATGGAGATCATTGATTTTCTGTAACATGTTTATTTCTGCCAGCAATGAAATGAATATTGCGGATTCCTGAATTTAAATCCCAGTCTGGCATGCAGGTTCAATGAAGGGATGTTGTTGGTTGAAACCAGTGTTTCCGCATACCGTAGTCCACTTGTCTGCATACGCTGTAGAGATCCCAGCCACAGGTAATCGCCAAGACCGGCACGGACATATTTTCTGGAAAACCCTGCAATGATAAGGTGGTTGTTTTTCCGTGCCATAAATCCTGCAGCTTCGCCATTGACTTCCACGATATCGAAAATCACGTCTTCATGTTGCAGGAGATCACAGATCCACAATTCGAAACGCCGATTGGCAAGTTTTTCGGGACACTGGAAGTCCACATGAAAACGATCACTGCTGAATGATTCACGTGCAATAGTGGATACAGCCGCCATCGTTTCGTTCCGCCTGTTATCCAGTGTAATAAAACAGATATTGTTGTGCCTGAAACGCTTGGGAATAAACTGTGAGCTGTCTTCATCAAATGCCTGCAATACAGCGCTTTTATGCAACTGGATGACCGGACAGACAGCGCCCTCTACCAGATAAAAGCCGCATTGCTGAAGACAGGGAACCAGATTCAAATATATTTTGGGTAATCTGGCAAAAATAAAGTATCGTCCGAATTGTTGTTGCAGGCCTTTGAGTGCCTTGGCAAGGGGCTGCTGACTTAGCGTTGACAGACATGCATCATTCAGAGCGAATGATTTAATGCCAAGGTTCCTTTCTTCCCACGGTGTTTCAGTGAGCATGCTTGCCGTGATATCATTCATGTGTAAATGTCGTTGTATTAATGATATATAATGGCCTTTTTTTGGTTTCATCAAAGGTTTTACCCAGATAAATGCCGATAATTCCGAGATTGGCAATGATCACACCGCCAAGGAAATAGACCGAAACAATAAGGCTGCTCCAACCCATAATCGGCACATTAAAGAATGTGGCATAGACCAGCAGTCCACTGCCAAAAATCAGTGCCAGGGCAGCAATGCCAAAGCCAAGGCGTATTGATAGTCTGAGAGGTTTGTCTGAGTAGGCTATAATGGTATCGGTAGCAAGTTGTAAAAGTTTGCCGAATGTGTAAGAGCTTTCTCCGGCGCGGCGTTGGGCATGATCAACATCAATGGTGGTTGAAGGGAAACCCATCCATTCGATCATGCCGGGGAAGAAGCGCAAGTTCTCACGTATATTCTTACAATTATGTGCTACTTTACTGGAAATAATACGGAAATTTCCAACTCCCGGGTCATAGTTCATATCAGTCAAATAATTAAAAAGTTTGAAAAATAATCGGGAAGACAGTCGTTTCCTCGTCTTGTCCTGTCTGTTTTTACGACGGCCTAATACCACGTCAAAGCCTTCCTGCGCTTTGTGATACAGCTTTGCTATCTCTTCGGGTTGATCCTGCAA
Source organism: uncultured Zetaproteobacteria bacterium (assembly GCA_964636805.1). Taxonomy (GTDB): domain Bacteria; phylum Pseudomonadota; class Zetaproteobacteria; order Mariprofundales; family Mariprofundaceae; genus Mariprofundus. The sequence continues at coordinate 5,317 of CAZWWF010000028.1, read as the reverse complement.
ATCGCAATCCATCACAACAATCCAGTCGCCCTTGCAGTGATCCAGCCCGGCAGTGATACCGTAGTGCTGACCAAAATTACGGGAAAACTGGATGCCTTTAAAACGCGGGTCAGCCTCTGCAATCGTGCAAATTATTTCCCATGAACCATCACCACCACAATCTTCTATCAGAATACATTCGAAATCGTCGGTGATTGTTTCAACCGAGGTAACAAGACGACTGACCAGTTCATGCAGACAATCAGCGGCTTTGTAGACAGGGATGACAACGGAAAGATGCGGCATGATGAAAGATTAACAGAACTTGCCGTTACTGAAAGTCGAAACAGTTTTATTGGTTCTTATTTCCACGATCAATGGGGTAGCACAGGCTGGCGGAACATATTTCAGCAGCTTGATAATACCGGTAGCCAGCAAGAATTTAGCCAGGGAAGCTGCAAGCCCCTTATGACGTTGTTTGAATAACGGATCTTCGCCGACGCGTTTAAAGGCAAGATATAACAGTTCTTTTTTGAATGTGCAGTCCAGTTCCGCTCCTTTACAAAAGGACTTTATTTCACGATAAGTGATGAAGTTAAGTGAATCCCAAATGCCAAGATCACAGTTCTTTGGTAAAAAAACACGTTTGCTGATGGTTGGAAAATGACGGAACACCAGTGTACCATAATGAGGTTCATATGGAATTGTATAATTAGGGCATGAGTGGATCATTTTTCCATGCGGTTGTAATACGGATGCCATTTTTTTCAGCGCTGTTCGCCACTGGGGGATATGTTCTATTACATAGTTGCTGAAAATAAGGTCAAAGCTTCCGTATTGAGCAGGGTTCAATTGTTCGGCAGGTACGGTCATTACCTGTAGTTCCAAATGAGAAAAATGTTTGAGAATCGTATTTTTTACGCTTTCAAAAACACCAAAACCACCCAGTGCCGGCTCAAGTGCGACAATGGAAAACCCTTCCTGCTTCAGAAATAATGAGGTTAAACATAATCCTGCTCCAACCTCCAGCATACGTTTCCCGGTATCCAGGTCAGCAAGAACCAAATCCAGGGTAACCGCACTTTCATTGGCAAACGTATCAAATAGCTCCTGGATATCGGCACGTTGATATCTATGCTCCAGAACAATCTGGTCGGCAAGCTTTTCAAACGGAATCTGTGAGAGAAATCTTTGCAAGGATTCTTTCAAAGTTGATTGTTGTGCGGTAGTTAAAATTGCCTTCTCCAAAAGTTTTATCAAAGTATGCGTAAATGCTAGCATGGCACAGATGTTGAATCCAAAAGGAGATAGACAGGCCTTATGATCATTGACCGTTATCTGCTTCGCCTCTGGTTCGGGCCATTTGTGGGTGGGTTGACGCTGGTACTGGGCGTACTGTTATTGGGGCGGGCACTGAAACTGTTGGGTACGATTTCAGACAGTGGTCAGGCCTGGGCGCTTATTGTCGATATGTTGACACTAACCATGCCTTATTTTTTGTTGCTGACGGTGCCGATGGCTTTCTTTTTATCGATGCAGAATACCATCACCAGCCTGCAGCAGAACAGTGAAATGGATGTGATGCGTGCATCCGGGATATCTTACACGCGAATGTTTCGCGGTTTTTTCGTGCTGGTACTGCTGTTATGGGTAAGTTTGACTTATTCTTCCATGGTATTGCTGCCGCAGGGCCAGCTGGGATTTAATAATATTCTGGCCAAGGTTTATGCCATGAAAGGCGTGATCACTTTTTCACCGCAACGTTTTACACGGGGCTTTGACGGCATTACTGTCTATGTGGACGGTGAGGACAAACAGGGCGTGTATCAGGGCGTAATTCTGGAAGACAATCGGGGCGGCGTATCAGTTATTTATACTGCCGAGTCGGCTCAGTTTGATATGGCCGGAAGTCAGCTTCAATTACGTATGAACAATGGTGTACGGCTTGAAGGAAATGGGGACGATCAGCGCATGCTGGCTTTTGATAAATATCTGGTAACGATACCCGTATCTGCCGGCAACTGGAAACTACGTCATTCAGGCGACCATGTTACCATGATGACCCCACAAGAATTATGGCAAGCTTTGGGCAAGAATGATCCGGGTGCAGTTGCCGAATGGAACCGGCGCTGGTTGTTACCGACTACGGTGCTGGTGTTGTTTTTCTTTGCCTTGCCATTTTCCCTAACGCAAAAACGCTCCGGTAAGGCCGGTTCGATGATTGCGGGCATCGCACTGCTGGTGTTGATTTATAATCTTCAGCTGATGTTACACAGACAGGTGAGCCAAGGGGCATTCCCGGGCTGGACGATGTGGGCTGAACAGGGGCTATTGCTCGCTCTGGGGATATTTCTGTGGATAAGGGCTGAGGCGGACCGGCTACCCAAAATCTTCTCGCAGGCAGGCGAATGGGTTTATCTGCTGCATCGGTTTGTTATGCATAAAATCGCGCACAGGCTGGGTAAAAGCTGAGTTTGTTTGGGACTGCACTGATTAAGCCGGATATTTGAGATAACACGCAAGCTGTTCTTCCGCGACTGTTTCCCAGTCACGTTTGATAATATTGATATGACATCCAATATGATTTTCAACAGTGCTGACCCAGTCGCTTATATTTGCATTGTTGTTCAATATAACATCTTGATCCAGTTCGGGAGCAATTCCGCAGGCATCGGAAATTACGACCGGCACACCCGCTGCACGGGCTTCGGCAATTACCATTCCATAGGGTTCCTGTCTGGCCGGGTGTAGCAGCAGGTCAAATTGAGCATACAAAGGCGTACTGTCTGTTTCTCCGAGCAGTTGGAAACCGCCATCCCATGTCTGGAACAAATGGGCAATTTCATCAGGATCGGGGCCGGCAACCATAAATATCAGATCATGGCGCTGTTTACGCACTTCGGCCACAATCTGTACGGCAATATCGAGCCCTTTGCGTTTCCATTCCTTGCCGACAAAACCAATGACGCCGCCATGTGGCGAAACATGACGTTCCGGTCGGGGTGGGATTTCAGCGACTCCCGGTGTAATCGGGCTGGTGATTCGGGAACTGATAGATGGGTAATACAGGCGCAGAGCATCGGCAATCAGTGGCGAGTTGGGGATTATAGCTTTCACTTGCGGGCCGCATAACTCGCGCCTTTCCAACCAGAGATTGGCATAAATACGCGGTGAAATACGTTGCCACCATGGTTTGTTTTTTATTGCGGCAAAAGGTGGCCCATGAAAGGTGGTAAACTGGTGTTCTGCGGTGCGTTCATGGCTGTGAATAATCCGTTTTTCTTCGGGGTGAGCAGCCAGCCATGCCGAAATCCTGGCTGAGAAGCGCAGATGGGCCAGCCAGCGCGGTTTGGGTGCCACAATACCCAGTTCAATAACGCGGATATGATCCGGAACCGATTCAGCCAGCAGCTGTTCACAAAGGATGGTTACCCGATGCGTGAGTGCGGCCATCTCCCGGCTCATTTCCCATACATATCGTTCCATACCTCCGACCGGACCATAGCGGCGCACAATCAGTACGATATTCAATGGCGTCATGGTGGTGGTTGATTCCATCCATTCTGTCGCTCGCAAAGTTTGGCATAACGGTAAAACACACCCTCAAGATTACTGAAAGCAATCACGAAGCCGGCCCAGCCATCGAGAAATCCGAGTTTGAGAACATAGATACGCACAAATGACCATATTCCACGCAATAAAGCCGTTGCCATACCGGGTTGTTTTCCCTTACGTTCCAGCCTGTCGATACCCAGTGTGGAATATCGATTAGCCTTGTGCAGCACCTGCTCTAGGTTTCTGAAGGGGAATTGCCAGATATCCGACTGCAGATATCCGATGGAACCGTGGATTTCAAAGGCCTCATGCACTTCATCGCGATCATCGAATGTCAGCGCCCCTTTACGAAATAACTGTGGTTGGCGGTAATCGGGATACCAGCCACAATGTTTAATCCAGCGCCCCATGAACCAGTTCTTTCGTGGTACATAATAAGCATCGAAGGCATTCGGATCAGCAATAATCTGGCGAATTTCCTTTGCAGCTTTGGCCGTACAGCGTTCATCCGAATCGAGGCTGAAAACCCACGCATGTGAACAGGCAGCAATGGCATCGTTGCGCAGTTTTCCGAAGCCCTCAAAATCAATCTGCACCACGGTTGCGCCCAGTGATTCGGCAATATCTGCTGTGCTATCTGTGCTGTGTGAATCGATCACAATGACTTCATCAGCCCACAGCACACTGTTTACTGCAGCAGCGATTTTATCTGCTTCATTATAGGCGATGATATACACGGATATTTCAGACATCACTGTCTCCGGCAACGCTTTCGAGATGTTTGAGACCGATTTTGGCTTCAATACGCTGTTCATTCAGGCAAGCCTGCAACAGATCATCATTTTCCGCCAGATGCTGACGCGAAGATTCCCGGTGCCATAGATGCAGCACAGGCAATCCACGCAGATTGCGACGTTTGAAACCGGCATGCAACAGCCGTGCCGTTAAATCGGAGTCTTCGCGTCCCCAACCCTCGAAACTTTCGTCGAAACCATTGATGCGAACCAGTGCCTCAGTGGGGCAACTCAAATGGCAGCCGCGTATACCTTCGAGTTGGAATGATGGCTGTGAAAGGGTGGCTGGCAGTAACAGGGGAAAGAAACGATTGATGTTGCCGCTTATGCGCTGTTTCAACCACCAAAATGTTGAACGCGCTGTTTCAAAGGATTCTAACCGACAAACTCTTTCTGTATATGATCTGGATAACAGTACCCGGCTACCGCTGATAAAATAATGATCGCCGGCAAACCGACGGTGTGCGGCTACCAGCCCGGGCAATGGAATACAGTCACCATCGGTAAGCAGGGTATGAGGCTCGTGGATCCGGCTGATAACACGATTATGGATACGGGCCTTACGAAAACCGTCATCTGCCTGCCACAGGTGCTTGATGGCTACAGGGAAATCGGCCTGTATGCGCCGAATTGTCTGCGCGGTTTCCGGTGTTGAACCGTCATCGGCAATATAAATGGTAAAGTTTGTGTCTGTTTGGCGACGGTAGCCTTCCAGTGTCAGACGCAGAAAATCCGGTTGGTTATAGGTCGAAATGACAATCGCAAGCGACACAGCGGGCATACTTTACCTGTCCTTGAACAGGCCGTTCTCCGGTTGCGCATAGATCAGTGTAAAGCCTACCCAGTTCAGCAATTGATAGCCGTGATCTTCCAGGTACAGGTGCATTGGCAACTTGAGAATCTTGTGCAGATCGGTCAAGTGTGTTTCGGTTAATAAAATTTTCGGTTTATATCGCTTCATATCGAGTGAGCGTATGACATTGAAATCG
>CAZWWF010000027.1:0-13351 GCA_964636805.1 uncultured Zetaproteobacteria bacterium | reverse complement strand
AACGTCTTATCACAGTGATTGACAAGCCGGCGCAGCAGGTGCTGATTGAAGCACGTATTGTGGAGGCCTCGGATACATTTTCACGTGACCTTGGAGTAAAATGGGGCGGCCAATACGACGATCAGGGCAATGGGCGATTTACGCATGCAATTAATGGAGCTTCAACAGGAACAAACATTGTGGATTTAGGTGCAGCCGTTGGCACGGGTGCGGGTGGAGCAATCGGTTATTCACTGGGTACACTCAGTGGTGCGCTGAATCTGAATTTGGAACTTTCTGCTGCAGAGACAGAAGGAGAGATTAAAGTGGTATCCAGTCCACGCGTCTTTACCAGTAATCTGCAGGAAGCTCTTATCGAAGAGGATAAGCAAATTCCATTTCAGCAGGTTACTGCCGGTATACCTCCAACGATATCCACAGTGCTTGAAAGCGCGAAGCTGACTTTGAAGGTAACACCGCAGATTACAGCCGATAAACGTATTATCATGCAACTGGTGGTCAACAAGGATACGCCAACGAAAAACCCTTTTGATCCAGCTGGTGCACCCTCCATTGACAAGAAGACTGTGGTGACCAAGCTGTTGGTAAAAAATGGCGAGACTGTAGTGCTAGGCGGAATTTATACACAGACTACCAGTGATCAGATCAATGGTGTCCCCGGCTTAATGAATATACCGATCATAGGCTATCTGTTCAGTCACAAGGTGAAAAAGAGTGATCGAAGCGAACTACTAATATTTATTACACCAACGATTGTTAGTAATGAAGTTCAGGTAAACTGACTCGCATTCTGGTTATCACGTAGATAGAGGTCTCTGTTTCGGGAGGCTTACACAGCTCCAGTTTTCCCTGATACAGACCCGTCTATAGAACACTGGCAGCAATCGCGTCGGCAACAGTCAGTCCTTTCTCAGTCAAATATACTGAAGTGTCGGTGATATCCAGTTGTTTCCGGCTATGCCATGGCTGCAAAGTCGTATGGAAATGTTGCCAGATATCGAAGCCGAATCGTTGCTTGAATTCCGTCCTGTTGATGCCGTTTTTTCGCCTGAGTCCGAGCCAGCATGCTTCTGCAGCAGCCTGTTGGCAATTCAGGGTGTCTTGAGTGTTTGTGGCCCCCCCCCGTTGCTCAACAGCTCTAATGTAAGACTCCGGGCTGCGAAAATTACTGTAGCGAGTCATGCCCATGGCGGGCTCTCCATTCAGTATATCCCACTTTCCTGAAGCGCCTGCACCAATGCCGATATAGTCGTGATATAACCAGTACCCGTCATTATGACGGCATTGCAGGCCGGGCCTGGAAAAATTGGAGATTTCATAAGCCTCGTATCCGGCATCGGAAAGATACTTGCGGGTTTCAAAGAACATGGATAATGCCGTTTCATCATCAGGCAGTAGATAAGGTTTTTGTGCATGGGCGGCAGCCAGTCTGGTGTGCGGTTCGACGGTAAGTTGATAACAGGACAAGTGTTCCGGACATAGTTTTATGGCTGAATGCAATGTGGACAGCCAGTCAAGCAGGCTTTGTCCGGGTAGACCATACATCAGATCCAGGTTGATATTACTGAAACCTGCATCTCGGCCGATATGATATGCCTGAACAGCTTCATCAGGCCCGTGGATGCGTTCCAGCCACTGTAACTCTGTTGCATCCAGGCTCTGAATACCTATAGACAGACGGTTGATGCCCGCTTGCCGGTAGGCACGGAAATTGCCGGAGTCGGCAGTGCCCGGATTGGCTTCCAGCGTGATTTCCGCATTATTCTCAATACCGCAACAGTTGTGGGCGATGTCAATGATTGTTCCAATCAGCGCAGGTGGAGCCAGAGAAGGCGTACCGCCACCAAAAAAAATGCTGTGCAGATTGCGGCCGGAAAATTGCGGCGTGTTGCTCCAGTGTTTCAGTTCGGTAATAAGTGCGTTCCGGTAAGCATCCCAGTCGGGCTGTAAACGTTCATGTGAATTAAAATCGCAGTAATGGCATTTATGCAGGCAGAAAGGTATATGCACATACAGCTGTAGTGGAGAAGGGGCGAACAAAACTATTTTAGTACGACTTCGTAGTGCTCTACAGAAAATTGTTCATTACTTTCCAGTGAAATTTCTTTTTTCAGGAAATCTTCCAGTTGCAGCACACTTTCGTTTTCTATGCCCAGTAGCAGGTCAATAATATCAGGGTGTGCAATGACGGTCAGTTTTTCACACGGATAAGCACGTGCTTCCGCCACCACTTCGCGGAACAACTGATAACAGATGGTGGATGGACTTTTTGCCAGCCCGACACCGTGGCAGCGGCTGCACTCGGTCAACAAAATACGACCTAGGGAATCACGGGTGCGTTTGCGCGTCATTTCAACAAGTCCCAGCTCCGAGAACTGTACGATATGGTTTTTCGCTTTATCCCGTTTCAGTGCCTCTTCCAGAACCTCAATCAGCTTCAATTTGTTTTGCTCTTCCTGCATATCAATAAAGTCGACCACAATAATGCCACCCAGATTACGCAAGCGAAGCTGGTGTACAATTTCATGCACGGCTTCAAGGTTGGTTTTGAAGCCGGTTTCCTCCATATTCCTGGAGCCGACAAAGGAGCCTGAATTGACATCAATGGCAATTAACGCTTCGGTTTGATCAATAACGATATGGCCGCCAGATTTCAGTGGTACACGCCGTTGCAGCGCCCGTTCCATGGTTTCTTCGACACCATAGACGTCAAAAATTGGACGGTTGCCCGGATAGTAATAGAGTTTCTTGGCGACTTCCGGCATAAAGCGGCGGGCAAATTTTTTCATCGTGTCGTAAGCTTCGCGGGAGTCGACATGAATTTTTTCTACTTCAGCATCGACATAATCGCGCATGACACGCAAATACAGGTTTAGCTCCTTATGAATCATGGAGCCGGGGGCGGAGTTCTTGGCTCTTTTTTCAATATCCGCCCATAATCGCAACAGAAAATCAAGATCCTGGCGCAATTCCGGTTCTTCTTTTCCTTCGGCAACAGTGCGAATAATAATACCACCTTGTTGCAGGTTCATGGATTTACAGATATTCAGCAGCCGTTCACGTTCAACCGGGTCTTCAAGACGCCTGGCAATACCGATATGATCCAGATTTGGCATATAAACCAGATAACGACCGGGTAAGCCGATCTGGCTGGTCATGCGAGGCCCTTTGGAAGCAATGGGTTCGCGGGACACCTGAACCATCAGGTTCTGACCATCCTTGAGAAGGCCGGATATCGGTGGTGCATTGCGGCGTGATGGTGAACTGTCGGCAGTGACAGCTGTGTTGCCTGTTTCGTCAGTTTGTTCCATATCCTCCGTGAAGCTATCGACCTGTTGTTTGGCGGTGGCGATATCTCCGGCATAAAGGAAACCTGCTTTGTCCATGCCAATATCGATAAAGGCAGCCTGGATACCGGGCAGTACGCGCTGAACGCGACCTTTGTAGATGTTACCTTTCAGGCCGCGTTCACGTTCGATATAAATTTCTTCAGGTTGTCCATTCTCGATACGCGCAATCCGTGTTTCAAACGGCGCCACGTTGACCAGTAATTCTACGCTCATGATGATAATCCCAAAAATAATTTAAGCGTAAGTATTCACCACGAAGCACACGAAGTACACGAAGAAACTTTAGCCAGCCACATCCGTCTGTAGTGACCGAAGCTCTGCAAGCATATCCAGCGTGGTGCGAACCGGCAGGCCGATGACATTATCCAGTGGTCCGTCAATGGATTCAATAAAACTGGCCGCGCCGCCCTGCACGGCATATGCACCTGCTTTATCGAGTACATCATTATGAGCCAGATAGATATCGATTTCGTCTGCACTGACTGTCCTGAAACGGACGCGGGTCGCCATGTGCTGTTGCAGAATCTGTCCATTCAGGCGCACACAGACTCCTGTGATCACCTGATGATCCGTCCCGGAAAGTTGTTGCAGCATGGTTTTTGCCTGTTTCAGGTCGCGTGGTTGTCCCAGCACATGCTTGCCGATTGCGACCAGTGTATCTGCTGCAATCACAGGTCTTCCCGTCGGAGCATTGCAGGCGATGGCCTTTTCCCGACTCAGGCGTTTTACCATGGCGTTCACAGATTCATCGGGAAAAGGAGTTTCATCTATGTGGGAAGGTTGTACCTCTACAGCCAGACCAGCACTTTGCAGCAGGGTAAGGCGGCGGGGAGAACGGGAGGCCAGGATGATTTCCATTTGCGCATGATAGCGTCGGTTTGCCTTGACGGCACGAGTCGCACGCATACGATGCACCGTTCGTGACTGATTCATCCATTCATACCCCGCTTGAGCGCGCTGTCGAACTGTGCCAATCTGATATGGTACGGGTGAATGCCTGTATCCATCAGAATTTGCAATCCGATATCATGATGATTCCCGCCATCGGGCATTATATTGTCAATAGTGGTGGCAAACGTCTACGACCATTGCTGTGTCTGCTGACGGCGCGCTTATTCGGTTATCACGGCGATCGTCATATTCCACTTTCCGTGGTGGTCGAATTTATTCATACGGCATCGCTGTTGCATGATGATGTGGTTGATTCATCCGATCAGCGACGTGGTGCACCATCGGCCAATGGGGTCTGGGGTAATCAGGCATCGGTGCTGGTGGGCGATTATCTCTTTTCGCGCTCGTTCCAGATGATGGTGTCTGATGGCGATATGGCGATGCTGAAACTGATGAGCGATGTCACCAATGCGCTGGCCGAAGGCGAAGTTCTGCAGTTGTCGCGTACCTTTCATTTGGAGATGACAGAAGCCGAGTGCCTTGAAGTGATTGAACGTAAAACAGCTGTATTATTCAAGGCAGCCAGTGAGGTGGGAGCCCATGCTGCAGGGCAGTCTGCTGAAATAGTGGCGGCCATGGCTGAATACGGTATGTGTCTGGGTGTGGCATTCCAGTTGATGGATGATGCGCTGGATTATCTGGCTGAGGCCGAGGATGCAGGCAAACCGGTTGGGCATGATCTGGAAGAGGGGAAAATCACCTTGCCTCTGATTTATGCCATGCAGCATGATGAGGAACTGGCAAGTCGGGTTGAGCTTATTGCCGAACGGGGCTCATATGCAACTGGCGACCGGGAATGGGTACGTGAGCATGTTGCGGCACAGAATGGTTCGGGTTTTGCTATCGCCCGGGCAAAAGATTATGCCGAACGCGCCAAACAATTGCTGCCGGCGCATGCTGATAGCGAAATTCGACAGTTGCTGGCTGATCTGGCTGATTTTTCCGCTCAGCGCCCTTTTTAAGCAGTGCGCGGGAAGCACGGTATGGAACAGACGTGAAACAACTTGCCGTGGTAGGCCCATCTTTCTAATATACGCCGTCTGCTTATCAGTTCATTAAATTATTCATACGGGGTGTGGCGCAGCCTGGTAGCGCGTACCGTTCGGGACGGTAAGGTCGGAGGTTCGAACCCTCTCACCCCGACCATTTTTCCATTATTGTACAATTTAAAATTGCGACCTGTATCACAGAAAATGAAGCAACAGGTTTTAGCCTCGGGCCGATTCAGATCGTTTTCTATCGGAGGAAAATCATGTCCCCTGTGCATAAGCAGGAAACAAGCGACAATCAAATCAAGGTGCTCAGCATTCCCAAATCTTCGCTCCAGGCTGATGAGCCCTTAAGTGAACACGCTGTTGATCTGGCCATTGTGCCACAAATGGCAGCTTCCCGACCGGCCAGTCGAGTGGATAGCGAGCCACTTGATCTGGATGTCATTATCGAGTCGGTAGCACAGGCCATTGCCACGACAGAGGATCATTACAAATGCATCATGTTTACTGATCTGGAAAGTTCAACCGAATATAAGCGTTCCATGGGGCATACCAAGGGATATATGCGCAACCGGCTGTTTTGTGATGCATGCAAACAAGCTGTTGAACGATACAATGGTCAGGTTGTCAAGCGACTCGGCGATGGTGTCATGGTGGTGTTTGAAAATGCTATTGATGCAGTTCTGGCGGCACTGTTGATTAAACGAAGTCTTGCAGACGGGCGTAAGAAACTGAAAAATCTGGTTGGATCGATGAATTATCGCATTGGAATTACATGCGGGTATGTCAAGGCAATACCGGGTGATGTTCAGGACTATATCGGTCATGCCATGGACAAGGGGGCGCGGATTCAGGCCGAAGCGTTGCGGAACCAGATTTTGATTGATGAAATTGTTTTTGGTCTGATTCATACAAAAATACGGGACTATTCGGGTGATATCCTGATCGGGTCAGCAAGAAATTTGTCGCTGAAAGGTGTGGGCGTAAGTACACTCTATGAGGTTTCACCGAAGAAAATGGGGCTGGAATCGAGTATTTCGACACGTATAAAAAACATGTTTCGCTAAACTTTTCTCTGGGTTTGTAAACCAACATCCATAAGGGGCATAGCTAAGGTTGCGAACCTTTCATGGGAATTGCCATCAACGGGGTTCGAGTAATTTACTCGCCACATAGCGAAAGTTTTTCATGTTGCTGGCATGGGATAACAGCATAGCCTGCTCCAGATAAGGAGGATTTTATGAAATATACTATTTCTGTCATGATCATTTTAATGTTGTCCGGGTGCGCGACTGCCTATCAGGAACGTACGGCGGCGCAGGGGGCGGTAATTGGAGCAACAGCAGGTGCGGTGATTGGGGCTCAGAGCGGTAATGTGGCAAAAGGTGCCGTGATTGGCGGTGCGTTGGGGGCGTTGGCCGGAGCTGTGCTGGCCGAGGGACGGGAAAATCGGGTTTACAGATCCGGACCTCGCTATCATCGGCGTGCATGCAACAAAGGTGCAGAGTATTTTGGGCGGGCCAATCGTGCCCGGAATATGGACCAAAAAATTTATTTGCTGCGAAAAGGGTTGCGCTATTGTCCGAATAATCCCGCTGCCCATAATGATCTCGGCGTTGCATTTGTTTTAAACGGTGATAATGCCTCAGCCAGATCCCATTTCAGACATGCGCTCAGGCTTGATCCGGGCTATTACCCGGCCCGGCGCAATCTGGACCGTTTAAACAGAAACCATCCCCGTCGTGCTGGTCGTTACGGCGAGTATGATCAGGATAGACATGGAAATCAGGATTATAAAAGATACCGTGACGATGATTAGCCCGGTCTGATACAGGTGGCCCCATTATCAGGAGACACTGTCGGGAAGCACCCTCTGCATGAGCTCAATGGTCGTGGTTGTTTTATATTCGCCTGCAGCCAGTCCGGTATCCTGCAATGACAGGGCACCAATATGTGTGCGTGTCAATGCGCTCACATGGTTGCTAACTGCCGCAAACATTCGCCGTACCTGATGATAACGCCCTTCATGCAGAACCAGTGAAACCTCTGTTGTATTTATGATGGACAATTCTGCTGGTAGACAAGGTTTGTCTTCATCTTCCAGCATCAGTGATCCACTTGCAAAGATTTCCGCTTCGTTACCTTCAAGCGGATGATCCAGCGTAACAGCATAAGTTTTGGAAATATGCATTCTGGGAGTGGTCAGTTGGTGGTTGAGCTGACCGTCATCGGTGACTATGAGCAGTCCCGATGTCTCTTTATCGAGTCTTCCGACACTGGAAAGCGGTGGCTTCCTGTCAATCCAGCGGGCGGGAAAATCGGCATAAATCAGGCGGCCATCCTCTTTGCGTGAACATACTGACCCCAGCGGTTTGTGATAGATAATAGTTAAGCCATCGGGGTGATCCAGTTCGGCACCTTCAAGACGAACCTGTTGTGGAACCACTTTCTGGGACGGGGAGGTGGCAGGTTTTCCATCCACCGTTATCCAGCCCTCCTTGACCCAGTAACGCACATCTTTTCTCGCTCCGTATCCGAGGTTGGAGAGCAGTTTATCGAGCCGTTCTGTTGTTTTCATCAGCGTATTCCTTGTATGACTTTGAACCCCCCGGCTTCGATCAACGTCCTGCATTGCTGCAACTCTGATTGAAGTAGTCTCTCATAGGGTAGTTTCCGGTTGGCGACCAGATAGATCTGCCCACCTTTTCTCAGACTTTGACAGGCATGTAGTACAATAGATTTTCCCAATTCTACATCTTGGGACTGGCCGGTGTGGAACGGCGGATTGCAGACAACCCAGTCCAGTTGCTTCGGCAATGAATCATGCACTGCATCTTTCCAATGGTATTGCACGATACCTTCCCAGGGTGCAGTGTTCTGACGGGCGCAATCAAGTGCCAATTGGTCAGCATCAAGCAGGTGGATTTGTTTAATGTCTACGGGTTTGCTGCCTGTGGTGTGGCGCAGAATATATTCCGCCAGAAAACCATAACCACAGCATAAATCCATGCCGTTTCCACATAATACAGGCAAATTTCTGATCAGCAGGGAAGAGCCGGTATCGGCGTGATCCCAACTGAACAGGCCGGGGCGGGAAAGCATGCCATGGGATTCGATGATGTGGGGGCTGGCATCCTCCAGCCACTGTGCCGCGAGCGGGGCATTGAAGGCGGGGGATTTTCTGGCCGAACACAGACGGCATTTTGATTTGGAGCGTGACGATACGTTTCCAGCCAGTTTTTTCAGTGCTGATTCATAGCTTTTGGCACCATATGCGTTGGCGCATACAAACAGTAATATCCCGTTAATGGATAGCCGGTTCATCGCCTCTGCCATCCAGCCAAGTGTCTGCTGTTTATTCTTGGCAGGCAGTAGCAGTATCAAGTCGTACAAACGGGAAGAATTCGGAAGCGTTGGAGATACAGACATGCCTATGTTTTTGATGGCAGTATATTCGGGTTTGAAATGCTGCTGGAGATCAATCGATTCCATTAATGTTAACAGGGCGTGGGCATGCGCATTGATAATCAATGTTTGCCTTGAAGGCATTTCAAGCGCAGCCTGATATAAGAGTTTTGTGGCTGTCATGGTTTGAGACTGTATGAACTGAATGAATGACTGTCCAATGGTAATGGCAGGGGAGATACAGCAGGAGTTTGAAAGGTGAAAATGAAATGGCGAGGACTGAGTAAGGCAGTTTTTCCACCTTGTATGAGTGTGCGCTGGTTTAATCCTGGAACCGGATGTTTTAGGCTTACCATGCAAACCGATGACAATCTCACCGGGCTTAATCTGGAGAGTGCATAGGCTCGAAGCTGTAAGCCAGAGGTTTTAATTCGTTAGGGCAAAGCATTCTCTTCTGGAATTTCCTGTTAAAATGAGTACTGGCAAGGGGCTGCAATTGCATTATGATGCCCACCTGTGGAGTTATGGCGTTATAAAGTGTTGCTGGCACATGTTTGGATAGCATCATTCTGATGCCCTGATGCCCTGGTGTACTCATCGCATTTGTAATACCGTGACTGGTTTGGGGTGAAAATGAAAATTAAAAGTTTGAGTCTGGTATTATGCATGCTGATGCTGTGCGCGACTTCGCAGGCATGGGCCCGGGAAGTGACACTGAATTTCAAAAATGCGGATATCCGTGCATTTATTGAATTTGTATCAGGGTTCTCAGGCAAAAATTTTCTCGTGGATAACCGTGTTAAAGGTAAGGTGACCATCATTTCGCCAACGCCAATTTCCGAAGATCATGCCTATGATGTGTTTCTGTCGGTGCTTGAAGTAAACGGTTTTGCAGCAGTACCCAGCGGGTCAGTGATTAAAATTGTGCCACGCGCTGAGAGCAAACAGAAATCGCTGCCGATCCTGAAGAGTGGTAAGGGTAATCACAATGATGCCATGGTGACACAGGTTGTACGTCTTAAATATGCCGACGCACAGCAGTTGGTGGCTCTGATTCGGCCACTGATTTCACCCAACAGCCATCTGGTTGCTTACCCGCGTGGCAATATGCTGTTGCTGACGGACAGCGCCAGCAATATTCAGCGCATTCAGTACATATTGAATTTATTGGATCGTAAGGATGCAGTCGGCGTGCAGTTGTTTACACTCAAATATGCCTCAGCAGATAAATTGGCGACTACCTTGACAACACTATATGGCGCAGCTGGTGCACCCGGGGCAGCAGCAGGCAGGGCCGGTGGGGTGAAAGCAATTGCGCATCAACCCGGAAACATGTTGATAGTGATTGGTGCGCCACAAATTATCAATGAAGTGGCTGGCGTGATCGAGAAGCTTGATATTGCTCCGGAGTCGGATAGTGGTCGTTTACAGGTACGCTATCTTAAACATGGTAAAGCTGAAGATGTTGCCAAAGTATTAAATGAGTTGGTGGGTCAGACTGCTTCAGCAGCAAAACCGGGGCAGGTGACGAAACCGCTGTTTGCCGGTGATGTAAAGGTGGTGGCAGACCCGGCCACCAATGCTTTGCTGATTACAGCCGACCCGAGTGATATTACAGCGGTTGGTCATATCATTGATAAACTGGATGTGCGGCGCCGCCAAGTGCTGGTGGAAGCATTGCTGGTTGAAGTCAGTGGAGATGCACTTGAACGTTTTGGTATTGAGTGGATGGGAAATAAAGGCAATGTATTTGGCGCCCAGAGCTTCAAAAACCTGGCGCCTGTTGGAAAGGCACTGGCTGATAATGCGGTTGCAGCCCCCCCCGCGGCTACCGGGTCTGTGCTGGCACAGGCTGTACCAGCTGGTTTAACGCTGGGAGTTGTGAACAATGCTCTGTCCATTGGTGCTTTGGCACATGCCATGGAATCAGATAGCGACTCCAATGTATTATCTACGCCGAACATTCTTACTGTGGATAATGAAGAGGCTGAAATTGTTGTGGGTCAGAATGTGCCGTTTATTACAGGCAGTAGCGCTTCTACCGGCACAGCTAATCCTAATCCGTTCCAGACCATTGAACGCAAGGATATTGGATTGACGCTACGGGTGAAGCCGCAGATTTCTGATGGTGATACGGTGCGGTTGGAGATATATCAGGAAGTATCTAGTATTGATAAAGCAGCCAGTACCACGGTAAATAGTAGCGATTTGATCACAAAAAAGCGTTCCATCAAGACCGTCGTTGTGGCTAATAGTGGTCAGCTGATTGTGCTTGGAGGGCTGATGCGTGAAGATAATTCTGTCAGTGTCCAGAAAGTACCCTGTATTGGTGCTATTCCTCTGCTCGGTGAACCGTTCAAGTTTACCGAGAACCAGAATAGGAAAACCAACCTGATGGTTTTTCTAAAGCCAAGTATCATCAAAACCGTCCGTGATATTGAAGACATTACAGACAGTAAGTATTTCAATATCAAAGGTTTATATGAACATCCTGTGCAAGGCGGAACAATTATCTTTCCGTTGGATAAGAAGCTATTGCCTGTTGATTTGGCGCCTTCTGGTAGAGGAAAAGAAACTCCTGGCAGCAAGATAGATAAAAAAACCGGCAAAATCGCAACGCAGAGGGATAAAAAATATTTCAGTATTCAGAAAGTTCAGCAACAGCCTCAGCATTCCTTGAGCTTACCTGCAAAGAAAGCAGCAACCAGCAACAAAACTGTGCCACCAGTTCAATGAAACAGTTAGCCAGACTTGGTAGTGATCTCGTGGATTCGGAGCGGGCGCTGCATTTTTCTCTGCAGATATTGCGCTCGGGCCCGTTATTGCCGCTGAAACCGATGCCTGATGCAGCAAACCCTGTGGCGGTTAGTGATGAAGGTGAATGGCCTTGGCAACAACTGGATGATTGTCGTCGCCTGTTCGGTTCTGAGGTGCAACCGGTGCTGGCCCCAAGAGACGCGATACTAACTGCGCTCAATCAGGTCTTTGATATGGCCAGTGCATCTGCCGAACAGATGCTTGAGGATATGGGTGGCGATGATTTGTCACGCGAACTGGAAGAGATCGGCGATCTGCTCGAATCCGAAGACGACGCGCCGGTGATTCGTTTGGTCAACACATTGATTTCCCAGGCGCTCAAGGAACGAGCCAGTGATATTCATATTGAACCGTTTGAAACCCGGGTGCTGGTACGTTTCCGAATTGACGGTGTATTGCATACGATTGTACATCCGCCCAAGGGCGTGCAGGCAGCGGTAACCAGTCGTGTCAAAGTGATGGCCGGGCTGGATATTGCCGAAAAGAGGCATCCGCAGGACGGACGATTCAGAGTCAAGATTGCCGGCCGTGAAGTGGATGTGCGTGTTTCCCTGTTGCCGACTGCACATGGAGAACGGGTGGTGATGCGGTTGCTGGATCGGGGTTCAGCGATGTTGACCTTGCCGGAACTGGGTATGAGCCCGCCGCAGTTGCAGATGATGAAAGAGGTGATTACAGCGCCGCACGGTATTGTGCTGGTGACTGGCCCGACAGGTTCCGGTAAAAGTACGACCCTTTATGCCGCCTTGATGGAGGTAGACCGTAAAAACCGCAATGTGATGACCATTGAAGATCCGATTGAATATCAGATCGAGGGCGTTGGTCAGATGCAGGTGCAACCGAAAATCGGTGTCACCTTCGCGGCCGGTTTGCGTTCCATTCTGCGTCAGGATCCGGATATTGTCATGATCGGTGAAATTCGTGATCTGGAGACTGCCGAGATTGCCATTCAGGCCTCGCTGACCGGCCATTTGGTGTTCGCCACCCTGCATACCAACGATGCATTGTCTGCCATCTTGCGATTGCAGGACATGGGACTGGAACCTTATCTGGTCGCTTCATCATTGAATATGGTGCAGGCCCAGCGTCTGGTACGCCGCCTTTGCAAGCATTGTCGTCAGCAGCGTCCGGTGACGCCGGAAGACTGGGTCATGCTTGAAGTAGAACCACAGGCTTACCCTGAAGTGATACATATTTACGATGCCAAAGGCTGTGAACAGTGCATGGGCACCGGTTATGCCGGACGGGTGGCGATTTATGAAATGGCTCGTGTCTCCGACACCATGCGTAATGCCATTCATGAGGGTAAGGGCCTGCCTACCATGCGCAGAATCGCCAAAAAAGAGCATATGATTACCTTGCGCCAGGATGTGGCGCGCCATGTCGCGGCTGGTGTCACCAGCATTGAGGAAGTGTTAAGAGTGACCATGGAAGATGTGGTTGCCACTGACCCATGAGTGTCTTCTCCTATGAGGCACTGGACGGACGCGGGCGACGACAAAAAGGTGAAGTCGAAGCTGAATCGGAGCGAGGTGCACGGCAAAAGCTGAAATCCCGCCAGCTGGTGGTGCGCAAACTAGCTGCTATTGAAAAACAGCATCAGGGCAAGGGTGGTGTGAGCCAGACTCGACTGAACGCATCCGAGACAGTGCTCTTTCTGCAACAATTATCTACATTAACCGAAGCGGGCATGCCATTGATTGATGCATTGGGTTCGATTGCCGATGGCATGAGTAAACAGGCATCACGCCGGGCAGTGTTTACTATTCGCAAAAAGGTGTTGGAAGGCGGTTCGCTGGCCGAAGCATTGCGGACTCAGCATTTCGATGAAGTAAT
>CAZWWF010000026.1:0-13546 GCA_964636805.1 uncultured Zetaproteobacteria bacterium | reverse complement strand
ACAGTGCCAGTGTGATCCATGATCGCTTTCTGCATCGTGCCTGGCCTCATCGGAGGCGGTTATCTCATAAGGGCAGCTATGGGCATGTCTGGATATTTGGTGGATCATCCGGTTTTACGGGTGCGCCGCAACTGGCTGGCCACGGTGCCTATGCTGCCGGAGCAGGTCTTGTCAGTATTGTTTGTCCGGATGATGTCTGGTCTGTGGTTGCATCGTCCTGCTTGGAAGTGATGGTGCATCGGGAATCTCAGGCGGATTGGCATGGCGCAGATGCTGTGATTGTTGGCCCGGGCTGGGGCAAGTCACAGTCGTTGTTACTGTCTTCAATACTGGAATCAGATAAATCAACTGTGATTGATGCGGATGCACTCAATATCATTGCTGAAAGTCAGCCATTGCAACAGCAGCTGGCGACCAGAAAACAAATGACTGTGATAACACCGCATCCGGGAGAAGCGGCCCGGTTGCTTGGAATAAGTGTCGAAGATGTACAACGTGACCGTAAGAAATCAATTCTTGCTCTGACCACACGTTATGCCTGCTGGGTGGTGTTGAAAGGTTCAGAAACACTTGTTGCTTCTCCACAAAAAGATATTTATCTCAATCCTTTCGGTTCAGCTCAGCTGGCGATTGGAGGCTCTGGTGATGTGCTGGCCGGAATGATCGGTGCGCAGCTGGCCCGGTCAAATGACAGAGGAGCAGGTCCGGGTATTCTTATTTCTGCTGCAGTGGCTTTGCATGGCAAGGCGGGTGAATGTGGCGGCTGGTATCTCGCTGGCGAATTGGCCAAGGTTGTATCGGAAATACGTCAGTTGATTGAAGAGGGTGGAAAGGCACAATAAACGGGTCTAGTGTTGACTGATAATTGTCTACAACACTCGGATAAGGAGGATTGCCAATATGAGCGAACGGCCTGAACAGCGCAAGCGGCCATTATCGCCAAGGTTATCCATCTATCGCTGGCAACCGGGTATGATTGCCAGCCTGGCACATCGGGCCAGTGGTTTAATCCTGGTTTTGTTCGTGCCACTTTATTTGTGGCTTTTGCATGGCATGACCGGCAGTCCTGATCATTTTGAACAGGTGCAGGCATGGCTCCATTCAGGGCTCGGTAAATTTTCACTGTGGCTGGCGGGCACATCTCTGTTTTATCATTTTTGCAACGGGCTTCGTTTCCTTACTATTGATGCCGGCTGGTGGGAAAGTCGGAGTATATTACGCCTGTCTGCCCGAATCGTGATTGGTGTGGCACTTGCTGCTGCTGTTTTGCTGGCGGTGATGTTATGAAGCTGGTCAAGGATCCGGGTTCGGCACGCAGTGGTTTCAAAGACTGGTATTTGCAGCGTTTGTCCGCTGTTGTGCTGGCCGTATTGCTTCCGCTTCCCCTGGCTCTGCTGGTGATGGTGTATACCGGCCAGGTCGATCAATTTGGATTGCTGGATATTATCGATCATTTTGTTTCCCGTCTGTTGCATACGCTGCTGATTATCGCACTGATTATTCACGCCTATATGGGTTTGAAAGTGATGATCGAGGATTATGTGCCGATCATTGGCTGGCGGGTAAGTCTGATCGGTGCCATGCTGGTGGTGATGTCGGGTTTCGGCATCTGGTGGCTGGCCATTATCTGGGCATGGGGAGGTTGAGTTGGCGTATCTTTCAACGGATCGGGTAGAGCATCATTTCCATGATGTGGTTATTATCGGTTCCGGCGGAGCGGGAATGCGCTGCGCCCTGCAGTTGGCCGATGCCGGACATCGGGTTGCGGTCATTACCAAGGTATTGCCAACACGTTCGCATACTGTGGCGGCGCAGGGCGGTATTAATGCGGCGTTGGGCAATGTGGTGTCCGATCACTGGCTGTGGCATATGTATGATACAGTCAAGGGCTCGGATTATCTGGGCGATCAGGATGCTATCGAATATATGTGCAGGGCAGCACCCTTGGTGGTTAAGGAGCTGGAGCATTTCGGTTTGCCATTTACCCGTCAGGCGGATGGACGCATTTATCAACGTGCTTTCGGCGGTCAGATGCGCGAATTCGGAGAAGGTGGTCTGGCGAAGCGATCCTGTGCGGTGGCGGACCGAACCGGCCATGCCATTTTACACACCATGTACCAGCAGAATCTACGCGCCGACACACATTTTTATCAGGAGTTTTTCGCTCTCGATTTGATTACCGATGACGATGGCTGTCAGGGCGTCATGGCCTGGGATATTGCCAAGGGCGAATATCATTTATTTCAGGCCAAGGCGGTGATTCTGGCGACTGGCGGGGCAGGGCGCATTTTCAAGGTTACCACCAACGCACATATTTGCACGGGCGATGGTGGGGCGCTGGCATTGCGTGCCGGGTTGCCAATGGAGGATATGGAATTCTTCCAGTTTCACCCGACTGGGATTGCTGATGTCGGTCCGTTGATTACCGAGGGTGTGCGCGGCGAAGGCGGCTATCTGCTCAATTCCGAGGGCGAACGCTTTATGGAACGCTACGCGCCGACCGCCAGGGATCTGGCCAGTCGCGATGTGGTATCGCGTGCCATTGCGCTGGAAGTGCGTGAAGGGCGCGGTTGCGGTCCGAACAAGGATTATGCGCTACTTAAACTCGATCATCTGGGTGCTGATCTGATTCTCTCCAAGTTACCCAACATTCACGAATTGGCGCTGCGCTTTGCCGGCGTAGATTGCACCAAAGAGCCGATCCCTGTGCAGCCGACAGCGCATTATACTATGGGTGGCATTCCTTCCAATCGCTTTGGCGAAGTGGTATATCGGCAGGGTGATGACCCTGAAGCACCATATCCCGGTCTGTATGCGATTGGTGAAGCGGCTTGCGCATCGGTGCATGGTGCGAACCGTTTGGGCTGTAATTCATTACTGGAAATCATTGTGTTTGGAAGGGCTTGCGGCAATCAGGTAATGAAACGCTTGAAGCAGCATCGTTATCACCCCTCGCTGGATAAAGATTGCTGGCAGAAGGGTGTGGAGCGAGTGGAATCTTGGTTGAATCGGGGTAATGCGCGTGATGGTGGCAAGATTGCCGATATTCGTGTGCGGATGCAGAGCATTATGCAGGAGCATTTCAGCGTTTATCGCACCGAAGATGTGATGCGTGAGGGCGTTGAGCGACTGGAAACGCTGGCCGCTGAGTTGCCGCATGCAGCCATTGCCGATGGCAACCGTATTTTTAATACGGAACTGATTGAAGCGATGGAATTGGAAAATCTGATGTCACTGGCGCGTTCGGCTGCTGCCGGCGCACTGGCACGTACAGAAACGCGCGGTGCGCATGCCCGGGATGATTTCCCCGAACGCGATGATAAGGATTGGCTGAAACATACGCTGGCCAGCATCAGGGATGGTCAGATCTCGCTGGATTACAAACCGGTCAGAATGCAGCCGATGACGGTGGAATCTTTCCCTCCCAAAAAGAGGGTGTACTAATGTCTGAGAATGATATGAGCAGAACCATCAAACTCTCGATCTTCCGCTACGATCCCGAAGCAGATGAGGAACCGTCCATGCAGGGTTTTGAGGTGCCGGTGAGCGGATCAGGGATGAAGCTGCTTGATGCGCTTAATTATATTAAGTGGCAACTGGATGGATCCCTGACCTATCGCCGCTCCTGCGGTGAAGGTGTATGCGGCTCCGATGGCGTGAATATTAACGGCGTCAATGGTTTGGCCTGCATTACTCCGATTGCCGGTCTGAAACAGCCAATCCATGTGCGTCCCTTGCCTTCGATGCATGTGATTCGCGATCTGGTCGTCGATATGGATCACTTCTTCGACCAATACCGCCAGATTCAACCGTGGCTGAAAACAGAAACGCCAACGCCGGAGCACGAGCGATTGCAGTCACCTGAACAACGTGCCGAGCTGGATGGCTCCTACGAGTGTATCCTGTGCGGTTGCTGCACGACTTCGTGCCCATCCTGGTGGTGGAATGGCGATCGATTCCTGGGCCCGGCAGCTCTATTGCAGGCCAATCGCTGGATTGTTGATTCACGCGATGAAGCCATGGGTGAGCGGCTCGACCAGCTGGAGGACTCCTTTCGCCTGTATCGTTGTCACCAGATTATGAGTTGTATGGAAGCGTGCCCGAAAGAATTGAATCCGACTGCGGCCATTGGTAATATCAAACGTAAAATTCTTGCACGCAAATCCTGATTTCTATTTATACCACTGATCATGCGTGCATCAGATATTGTCATTCGCCGTCTTTGTTACCGTTTGAATCGCCAGGGTATGCTGGAACTGGATGCATGGTTAAGCCGTTTGCATAACGCAGACCTGCAGGATCCGGCTGTGATGGAGGCTATTGATCTATTATTACAGGCTGAAGTGCCTGAGTTGCAAGCCATGATGCATGGCGAAAAATCCGTGCCGGAATGTTTGAAAGCATGGCTGTGAAATTGGTCAGATCGGGATTGGTGTGGGTTGCTCTTATGGGCCTGCTTTTATCAGCTTGTAAGCAGGGTCAATCAGCACAATTGATTTTACCTGCTGAAAAAACAGTGTCGGACTCTGTATTGGTATTCGAACCGGGTCATGTTGACCTTGGTACTGTGAAGGAAGGTGAGGAAGCTATTGGCTTTCTCCGGGTACGAAACTCCGGAGACAGCATGGCCAATATCGTTTCGGTGGAGGCATCCTGTGGTTGTACTATAGCCGAACCGGAACAGCGTTTGCTGATACCGGGCGGCTTCACACGCATCAAGATTGTGGTCGATACATTTGCCAAGCAGGGCGCTGCCAGAAAATGGATACTGTTGACGGATGATGCTGGGCATCACAGTAAAGCGTGGGTGACCCTGCATGTGCAGCCCAATCCGCATCTGGACGGAACATCGCGCAGTATTTTTCAGGGCAAATGCGCAGCTTGTCATTATGAACCGGCCAAAGGGAAAGTGACAGGCCCGGATATCTACCATGCAGTTTGTGCCATGTGCCATGGCAGTGATCGTAAGGGGGGTGCAGGGCCGTCATTAAAGCATCACAATGATGCGGATATGCTTTCGGCTGTGATTGCCAACGGTATCGGTTCGCAGCATATGCCGGGGTTTGCTATCGACAGGGGTGGCCCGCTTACTGCAGCGCAAGTTTCCACACTTAGCCAATGGCTTTCAACACTGGACGAATGAATTGAAAATCGTTATAAATCCGAACCTCAGATTTTCATCTGAATTCAAAAGGGGACTAACATGAAAAAAGATGTTGTGATTGCGCCGTCCATTTTGTCGGCTGACTTTGCGCGTTTGGGCGAAGAAATCAAAGCGGTGGATGACGCGGGCGCAGACTGGATTCACTTTGATGTGATGGACGGTTCATTTGTTCCTCCAATCACCATTGGCGATAATATTTGCAAGGCGATCCGTTCCTATACAGAAAAGCCGATTGATGTACACTTGATGGTTAACCATCCGGATACGCAGGTGGAGGCTTTTGCCAACGCCGGCGCTGATATTATTACGGTGCATCAGGAAGCATGCATACATCTGGAACGTACGCTGCAGCTGATCCGCTCCTACGGTAAAAAGGCCGGAGTGAGCCTGAATCCGGCTACGCCTGTTTCTACCATTAAAAATGTTCTGCACTGCACTGATCTGGTGCTGTTGATGAGTGTGAATCCCGGTTATGGCGGTCAGTCATATATTCACGCCGTGACCGACAAAATTAAAGAAGCACGTCAGATGTTGGATAATGCCGATTGTGATGCATGGCTCGAAGTCGATGGTGGGGTTAATGTGAAGACGGCTGCCGAGGTCGGAGGCGCTGGTGCTGATGCAATCGTAGCAGGTTCTGCGGTGTATAATGCGCCAGATTATGCTACTGCAATCGCCGATATCAGAGGACTTGCTTCAAACGCGTAGTTGGAATATGTGTATATGGTGTTTGACTGGTTGGCCGCAGGCTGCTAGCTATCGCCAATATGATTAAGAAATTTTAAGGGAGGAGTAATTATGGCAGATCAAGCTGATCAAACTCGCCGCAATTTTCTCTATGTCGCTGCTGGCGCCATGGGTGGAATCGCTGCCGGTGCGACTGTGATACCATTTATAGGTAGCATGCTACCGGCCGCAGATACGCTTGCAGCATCCAAGACAGAGTATGATGTGGCCACTTTGGAAAAAGGCCAGTTGGTCGTGATTCAGTGGCAGGGTAAACCGGTATTTGTGGTCCATCGCACCGAAGAATATCTCAAGGAGGTCGATGGGCATGATGATATGCTCAAGGATCCGAATTCAGAGCATATTCCGGCTGTGACCGCTGCGTGGATTACTCCGGAGAACAGGAAGTATCGTGCAATCAAGCCCGAATACCTGATTCTTGTTGCCAGTTGTACGCATCTGGGTTGTATCCCGATGTTCAAGCCGACTGCCGGTCGTAAGGATTGGGGTGATTCGGTGCCGGAAAACTGGCCCGGTGGCTGGCATTGTCCATGTCATGGCTCGTTGTATGATATTTCCGCACGCGTGATCAAGGGTTCGCCTGCTCCGGATAATCTGCATTTGATGCCATACAAGTATCTGACTGACACCAAAGTCGTAATCGGCTAATCGGACAAAGGAGGGGAATGTGTTAGAGAAAATGATGAAAACTCGCTTGTTCGGCTGGATTGACGAACGAACAGGTGCCGAAGCGATTCTGAAATCGCAATTGACTGAATATCCGGTTCCGAAGAACCTGAATTATATGTGGAACTTCGGCTCGCTGGCGCTGCTGGTTCTGGTATTGCAAATCCTGACCGGCATCTTCCTGGCGATGTATTATAAACCATCAGCGGCCATGACTTACGGCAGTTATACCGTGGCCTTTGATTCTGTTGAACGTATTATGCGAGATGTGAATTTTGGCTGGCTGATTCGTTATATGCATGCAGTCGGTGCATCCATGTTCTTTGTGGTCGTTTATCTGCATATCGGACGAGGTATGTACTACGGATCATTCAAGAAGCCGCGTGAGTTGCTGTGGATTATTGGCGTGGTTATTCTGCTGATTATGCAGGGCGCAGCTTTCTTTGGCTATCTGTTACCCTGGGGCCAGATGTCATTCTGGGGTGCAACGGTGATTACCAACCTGTTTGGTGCCTTGCCAGTCATTGGTGAATATCTCCAGCAGATTCTGCGTGGTGGTTTTTCGGTTGGCGATCCGACCCTGAACCGTTTCTTCTCGTTGCATTACCTGTTCCCTCTGCTGTTGGTAGCGATTGTTGGCGGCCATGTACATGCACTGCATGTGGTTCATTCCAACAACCCTGAGGGTATTGATATCCATAAGGATGATGAGAAGATTCCATTCCACCCTTATTACACGATCAAGGATGCGTTCGGTGTGTCTGTATTCCTGCTGTTCTATTGCTACATTATCTTTTTTAATCCGCATTTGAATGGTTATTTTATCGAGGTTGATAACTATGTACCAGCCAACAATCTGGTAACACCGCATCATATTGCGCCAGTGTGGTATCTGACGCCATGGTATACGGTTCTGCGCTCCTTCCCCGATAAACTGATTGGCGTGCTGGCGATGGGTGGCTCATTGGCTATTCTGTTTGTGATGCCATTCCTGTGCCGTTCAGCAGTACGTTCAGCGCGTTATCGTCCGATGTACCAAATTTTGGTCATTATGTTCTTTATCGATGTGATTATACTGGGTTACTGTGGTCACACGGCACCAACGCCGACATTGAAACTGATTGGGCAGATTGCGACAGCTTATTACTTCGCATTCTTCCTTATGCTTCCGCTGTTGCCGAAGTTTGAGAAAACCAGACCGGTTCCGGAGGGGATATAAGATGAAGTTGAAACAATTTCTAATGATCGCAGCAGCTATCTGTGCTGTTGCTCTTCCGGCATCGGTTCAGGCAGGTGAGGAGGGTGTTGAACTCAAACATGCCGAAATCAATGCTGCCGATCAGGCGCAGATTCGTCGTGGTCTGACGGTATTTACCGACGTGTGCATGGGATGTCATTCCGCCAAGTATTTGACATACAAGGATTTGATGGATTATCCCGAGATTGGCATCAGTCGCAAAGAAGTGGATGAGTTGCGTGGTGAACATCCTCTGGCTGCCGGCTTGATTACTGATCTGACACCTGAAGATGCCAAGGTATCCTATGGCAAGGTGCCACCGGATCTGTCATTGATTGTGAATGCGCGTCGTGGTGGTGCAAACTATGTGTACTCTGTGCTGACTGGTTTTGAACATGATCCTGAAGGAAAAGTACCTGACGGTAATTACAATGAGTATTTTCCGGGTCATCGTATCGCCATGCCCGATCCGTTGGGCTGGCTGGATCATGATGCATCAGATACAGCTGATCTGGAAAAACAGGGGCAGGATGTAGCTGCATTTCTGACCCTGGTATCTGATCCGCATCAGAATCAACGCCATGCCATCGGCGCCTGGGTGATGGGTTTCCTGATTCTACTGGTCATCGTATTGGGATTGCTGAAGAAAGAAGTATGGAAAGATGTAAAACATTGATCTGAACCCTCGGGTTGTGAATAAAAAGGCTCGCCATTCGTGGCGGGCCTTTTGCTTTGATGATCGGTTCCTTCCTTGACCCAAATAGGCCCGTTTCGTAGTCTCACCAGCCCTGAGGAAGCGCTGATGTGTCAATGCTTCCATGCAGGCTATAGATGGCCTGCCATAATTCATCAGGATAGATGAATTAGACGATATGCCGCCGATAGGAGAGCGGCATGATGCTGCAAATCAAATCAGCACCTAAGTGCTTGATTTGTAAGCGAAGGCAAAACGACGTTTTTGCCTGAGCGGGCTGATTTTTGCCAGGGTGGTAATGAATCAGCATCTCCCTAACTATGGTACAATTACCGGAGCCAGAGCCCGATTCATGCGTGATTTTGAAAAGATAAAACGTCTTCCTCCTTATGTGTTTGCAGTTGTGAATCAACTGAAAATGGAGCTGCGCCATGCCGGTGAAGATATTATTGATCTGGGCATGGGTAACCCGGATCAGCCGACACCCCAGCATATCGTCGATAAACTATGCGAAGCTGCGCAGGACGGGCGCAACCACCGTTATTCGGTGTCGCGCGGCATTCCCGGCTTGAGACGCGCGGTATGCGCTTATTATAAACGTAAGTTCGATGTCGACCTTGATCCGGAAACAGAAGCAATTGCGACAATTGGTTCAAAGGAAGGGCTGGCGCATCTTGCGGTAGCAATTACTTCACCCGGCGATCTGATTTTGACACCCAACCCGGCTTATCCGATTCACCCTTACGGCTTTATTATTGCCGGGGCTGATATCCGTCATGTGCCGATGGGCCCGGATCGTGATTATTTTGAAGACGTTCAGAAGGCTGTTAAGGATTCATGGCCACGACCGAAGATTCTGGTGGTGAATTTCCCGTCCAATCCGACCGCACAGGTGGTCGATCTGGATTTTTATGTCAAGCTGGTCGATTTTGCGCGTGAGAATGATCTGATTGTTATTTCTGATATCGCTTATGCCGAGATTTGTTTTGACGGTTATCAGTGCCCGTCTATTCTGCAGGTGCCGGGGGCCAAAGATGTGGCAGTGGAATTTTATTCATTGTCCAAGACTTATAATATGCCGGGTTGGCGTATGGGTTTTATGGTTGGCAATAAGGATATTGTCGCAGCCTTGGCCAAGGTCAAATCGTATCTGGATTACGGTACGTTCCAGCCCTTGCAGATTGCTTCATGCGCTGCATTGAACGGGCCGCAGGAGTGCGTCGAAGAGATTCGGCTGATGTATCAGTCGCGTCGAGATGTGCTGATTGACGGGATGCATAAAATGGGCTGGATGGCTGAAAAACCGAAGGCAACCATGTTTGTCTGGGCCGAGATACCTGATGATTTCAAGCATATGGGTTCGCTGGAGTTTTCCAAACAGATGCTTAAACAGGGCGGCGTGGCTATATCACCGGGTATCGGTTTTGGTGATTACGGCGATGAATATGTGCGCATTGCCCTGATCGAAAATGAACACAGAACCCGGCAGGCGTTGCGCGGCATGCGCAAGTTTTTGGATGCAGGTTCGTCGTAGGTATTTTTTACCACAAAGACACAGAGGCACAAAGTTTTATGGTTTATCTATTCAAATAATAGAATGTGTTTTTACTTTGTGCCGTCGTGGTTAAGTAGGATTGGAGAGTTAAATGACTGAAATAAGAGTTGGGTTGCTGGGACTGGGTACGATTGGTACCGGCGTGGCGCGTATTTTAATCGAGCAACAGGCTCTGATGTCGCGTCGGCTTGGAAAACGGGTGCGTTTGGTAGCTGCGGCGGATCGTGATCTGAGCCGTGATCGTGGACTGGATTTCACGGGCGTACGCCTCACCGATGATGCCAATGATATTGTCACTGCGGATGATATCGATCTGGTGGTTGAATTGATTGGTGGTTATGAACCTGCGCGCACATTTGTGGCGATGGCGCTGGAGCATGGCAAACATGCTGTGACCGCCAATAAGGCGCTGATTGCGAAACATGGTGAAGAGCTGTTTCAGATTGCGGCTGAAAAAAATGTAGCCGTAGGATTTGAGGCGGCAGTGGGCGGCGGCATCCCTTGTCTGAAGGCGCTGCGTGAAGGCTGTGCAGCCAATGCGGTGGAATCTGTTTATGGTATTCTGAACGGTACCTGCAATTTCATTCTCACCAAGATGGAGAATGAAGGGGCAGATTACGCCGATGTGCTGAAGGAAGCGCAGGAACTGGGATACGCCGAGGCTGACCCTACTTTTGATGTGGAAGGTATTGATACGGCTCACAAATTATCCATTCTTGCTGCCATGGCTTATGGTTCGAAGATCAGATTCGATGAAGTGTTTACCGAAGGCATCAGCAAAATTACCGCAGAAGATATTGAATCAGTTGCTGAGCTGGGGTATCGGATCAAACTACTGGGTATCGCCAAGCCGCACGGGACTGATGGCAATGTCGAACGAGTCGAGATGCGCGTGCATCCAACGCTGGTACCGGTCAATTCACAAATGGCACAGGTTTCCGATTCCTACAATGCTGTGCAGGTATCGGGTGATTTTGTTGAACATACGATGTATTTCGGCCGTGGTGCCGGCGAACGGCCAACAGCATCTGCGGTGGTGGCCGATATCATGGATATTGCACGTGTGGTTCCGGACGGGGTTAAACACCTGGCTCCACCTATGGGTTTTGTCGAGTCAGAGCGTCGTGATCTGGAAACCTTGCCGGTGGCAGATATCGAATGTGAATATTATTTGCGACTGATGGTGCAGGATCAGCCGGGTGTGATTGCATCGGTTACTTCGATTCTGGCCGATCACCGTATCAGTCTGGAAGCGATGAGCCAGAAGGAACGCTCTGAAGCCAACAGTGTGCCGGTGGTCATGTTGACACACGAAACAAGCGAAGGAAATTTACAGGCAGCCATTAGCCGCATTACCGGATTGCAAGCTGTTGAAGAAGATGTGTTGATTCTGCGTAAAGAATCGGCTGTCGCGTAAGTCATCGCTGATAAGGAATTAATTATGCCCCGTTATGAAGGAATTATTAACCGTTACCGTGCATTTCTGCCAATCGGCAAGGATGACTCGGTCATTACCCTGTACGAAGGGAATACCCCATTGCATGAGTCGATGAATTTGCGCAATGCGATCAATCCCGATCTGAAGATATTTCTCAAATTCGAAGGTCTGAATCCGACCGGTTCATTCAAGGATCGTGGCATGACCATGGCTGTGACTCAGGCCTATAATGCCGGTTCTAGGAAAATTATCTGTGCCTCAACCGGCAATACCTCGGCTTCGGCAGCGGCCTATGCAGCCAACTGCGGCATGGATGCCTATGTATTGATTCCCGATGGAAAGATTGCACTGGGCAAAATGAGCCAGGGCATGCGTTATGGTGCCAGGGTCATTCAGATTCGCGGTAATTTCGATGATGCGCTGGAACTGGTGCGCGAAATTTCCGCTGACGGTTCAATTGCGCTGGTCAATTCCGTCAATCCGTACCGAATTCAGGGCCAGAAAACAGCCTCGTTTGAGATCGTGGACGAGCTCGGCTTCGCTCCCGATTACCATGCACTGCCGGTAGGCAATGCAGGTAATATCACGGCTTACTGGATGGGTTATAAAGAGTACCACGAGAAACGTATCAGCAAAAGCCTGCCGAAAATGATTGGATTCCAGGCAGCCGGTGCCGCCCCGATTGTCAATGGCGCTCCGGTTGAAAACCCGGAGACCGTGGCGACGGCCATTCGTATCGGCAAACCGGCTTCGTGGCAGCAGGCGGAAGCGGCGCGCGATGAATCCGGTGGTCGTATTGATGCCGTCAGCGATCAAGAAATTTTGCAAGCCTACGATATGCTGGCTTCGATGGAGGGCGTGTTTTGCGAGCCTGCCTCGGCGGCTTCGGTGGCAGGCGTGATCAAACTCAACAAGGCCGGTTATTTTCAGCCGGGTGCAACGATTGTCTGCACTTTAACCGGTAATGGTCTGAAAGATCCTGACACGGCGATGCAGGGCATTCCAACCCCTGTCACGATCGATGCTACCGAGGATGCCGTACGTAAGGCACTCGGGTCGTAATGATTAATATGAAACAAATAACACACCTTAGGTGAGTGTTACAACACTGATTGTCAGTCAGGCATTGATTCAGCATCAGGATGGAGTTTCGCTTCATCCTGATCTGTTTTTATGGCAGAAGCAGCTGTCCGCTTTCAGACAGCAGTGGTTCGACTGTGCTGATAAGAATCCATTGGGCTGGTATGCTGCGTTGTGTGAAGTATCGCCTACTGTTTTGCTGGCTTCGCAGTGTGATACATTGCCGGAACACACCGTTCAATGCTGGACCGTTTCGCCCTTCCATGCCCAGATGCTGCGCGACATGGTGCGGGTGATGCCGGAAGGTCAATTCCCGTGGACACATGCCGATGCAGCCCACCTGTGTCAGGTATTGAATCCACTGTTGGCTGAAGAGGGGATGCAGCTGCTTGCTATCGGGAGCGCATTACTTCTGGCCTGTCGGGAAAGAATTGAGGCATTTCCACTTGCTTTTGGTGAAATATCAGGACAGATGTTACCTGACAGGCATCATGCCGGGGAAGACGGCGGGCGTTTGAACCGGTTGTTGTCGGAAATTCAAATGACTTTGTTTCAGCATCCATCAGAAAGGCGGCATGACAGCGGAGAACCGGATGTGAATGGTGTCTGGCTCTGGGCTCCGGTTGACTGGTCGGTGGAAAACGATTGGCGAACGCTATCTATAGCAACACGTAATCCGATATTACAATCCATTGTCGATGGAAAAAATGCGACTTGGATGATCAGTGAAGTGGAACGATTGCATGAGCTGGTAAAAAGTGATGCACCATTGCCGGAAAGGGTTGTGCTGGCCGGTAACGAGCATGCCGTGCTGTTGACCCGGTCATGGTTGCCGACGTTGAGAAAAACAACGTGGAGTCCGAAAGCGGCAAAAGATGAGTCCCGGTTGCTGACTGAATTGGTGTTAACGGCCCCTGAAGCAGGTGATGTGACGAATGTTGCCGGAAGGTAAAACAGTAAAGGGG
>CAZWWF010000025.1:0-13667 GCA_964636805.1 uncultured Zetaproteobacteria bacterium | reverse complement strand
ACCGGATAACTTACGATGCACAGGCAACGCCGGAATCACCCATACCTCATCCATCATCCCCATTTGCAGCCCGGCCTGCACCAGCGCCACATGGCCCTTATGCGGTGGATCAAATGAACCACCAAAAAGCCCGATATGTTTTCCCGCCAATACCGTATTCACAACATATGCTAATGCAATGTTTCAGACTGCCTGGATTTTATTCTGCTGCATAACAGGATACAATATCCTCGGCACAATAAAAAACCGGCACCCGTTTTACCAGATAACCTCTGAATAAACACACCCTAACGCACCTGACCGTTGCCGAGCACAATCCATTTCTGCGTAGTTAATCCTTCCAGCCCTACCGGACCCCGAACATGCAACCGATCGGTCGAAATGCCGATTTCAGCACCCAGCCCATATTCAAAACCATCGGCAAACCGGGTGCTGGCATTCCACATCACCGAGGCGGAATCCACTTCGCGCAGAAACCGCTGCCCTGCTTCATAGCTTCCAGTGACAATACTTTCAGTATGGCCGGAACCGAATGCCGCAATATGATCCACGGCCTGCTCAAAACTATCCACCACGCGCACGGAAAGCACCGGCGACAGGTATTCAGTTGCCCAGTCTTCATCCGTTGCCGCTTTTACATCCAGACCTGTTGCCGCAGCTCTTGTCCGCTCACAACCCCGCACTTCCACACCCTTGTCCAGCATAGCCTGAACAATTGCCGTGGCGCAGCTTGCCACTGCATCCTGATGAATGAGTAATGTTTCCATCGCATTGCATACTCCATAGCGATGGGTTTTGGCATTCAGGGCGATATTCAACGCCATCCCGGCATCCGCTGCAGCATCAATATAAACATGGCAAATACCGTCCAGATGTTTAATCACGGGAACCCGCGATTCGGCTGCCACGCGCTCGATCAACGACTTGCCACCGCGGGGAATGATCACATCGACGTATTGTTCGCTTTGCAACAGCGCTCCGACCAGCGCGCGGTCGGTTGAATCTACCAGTTGCACAGCATCCTGCGACAAACCGGAATCGACCAGCGCCCGTCGCAAGCTGGCCGCAATAGCCCGGTTGGAATGAATCGCTTCAGATCCACCACGCAAAATCGCCGCATTGCCGGATTTCAGACACAGGCCGGCAGCATCTGCAGTCACGTTTGGACGTGACTCGTAAATGATCCCGATCACACCCAAAGGCACACGCATATGGCCGACCTGAATACCGGAAGGACGGTAACGCAAGTTATCAATAGCGCCCACAGGGTCCGGCAGTGCTGCAATCTGCTCCAGTCCTTCTGCCATGGCATCAACGCGATCACCATTGAGCATCAGCCTGTCCTTCAACGCTGCATCGAGACCATTCTTTTCGGCTGCCTGCATATCCATGGCATTGGCAGACAGTATCTCTTTCATTTCACGGCGTATCACAGCCGCAGCCAACTGCAGGGCCTTGTTCTTGGCGCAGGTTTCTGCCATGCGCATGGCTTTGGCTGCATTTTTCGCCCGACGACCCAGTGCCGACATCACTGTTACTGCATCTGTTCCCATGACTATATTACTCCCTGTTTTACTAACTGCTTAATGCTTCACCGCACTAACGTGAAAGAATGCAAACCACCGAATGCTTGTTTTATGCCCGTTAACACCGCTTCACTCGTTGCGGTGAACACATCCAAATCAGCGTGCCTTTTGCCGGATCAAAACCAGATTATCGCGATGGATTACCGATGAAAAATCATGGAACCCCAGAATAGTTTCAATATCGCTGCTGGCATGGCCCATAATGAGACGCATCTCTTCAGCCGTATAATTGCATAAGCCTTTTGCTATCACACCATTCGGAGCAATAATCTCGACACAATCGCCCTTGTCGAAGACCCCTTCCACCGCAGTTACGCCCACTGGCAATAAACTGCTTCCTTGTTCCAGCAAAGCTCTGGCTGCTCCTGCATCAATCTGGATTTCCCCTGCTGAATGTAGCACCTCAGTGATCCAGTGCTGGCGTTTGCTCTGCCTGTCCACACCACAAAGAAACAATGTGCCTTCATCCTCGCCAGCAAACAAATGAGTCAGAGTTCCCTTTTCCTTGCCGCTGATAATCGCTGCTGCCACGCCGCCCCGGGTCGCCACGCGGGCGGCAGCCAGCTTGCTGGCCATGCCTCCGGTTCCAAAGGAGGAACCGGTATCACCGGCCATGGCAATATGTTCGTCATTCAGGTGAGGTACGATATCAATGCGTTTGGCATCCTCATGCTCGACGGGGTTACGGTCGTAAAGTCCGGACACATCGGTCAGCATAACGACCAGATCAGCATCGACAACCAGGCTGACCAGTGCGCCCAGACTGTCGTTGTCTCCAAATTTTATTTCGGAAACCACGACCGTATCATTTTCATTCACAATGGGGATAACACCAGCTGAAAACAGTGTTTCACTGGTATTGCTGGCATTGAGATAACGACGGCGATGCCTGAGATCATCCTTGGTCAGCAACATCTGCGCCACACTCAACCCATGACGAGCGAATGCCTTGGCATAGGCACGCATCAGCTTGGGTTGCCCGATAGCTGCTGCCGCCTGTTTTTCATGAACTGAGAGTTTACGGCCAACCCAGCCCAAACGCACACGTCCCAATGCAACCGAACCTGATGTCACCACGACAACCTGTTTCCCTGCAGAAATCAATTCAGCCAGTTCATCGACCAGATGATCAACCACGCCCTGACGGATGCCGGATTCGGCATCCGCCAGTAAGGAACTGCCAATTTTCACCACCACACGGCGAACATGCTCAAGGTCAGCTCTGCAATGAATCATTTTGATGTCCAGCCTCTTCCATGCCACCTTGAGCCGTCTGCGCAACGAGCTTCCGGCGCACATCCAGCACCCGATCATAGATCTGATGCAACAGGCTCTGTACGCCTTCGCCACTCACCGCTGAAATCATAAATATCTGCATGCCAGTCTGTCTGGCAGCGGTAAGAGCCATCTCTTTTTCTTCGTCCAGTAAGGCATCGATTTTATTCAGTACCAACAGTCTCGGCTTTTGCCATAACGTTTCGCCATAACCTTTTAACTCGATTTCAATTTCAGCAATCTGCTCAGCTACACTTTTACCGTCTTCACAACAGGCATCAACCAGATGTAACAGCACAGCCGTACGTTCAATATGACGCAGAAAGCGATCGCCCAGCCCCCGCCCCTCATGGGCACCCTCAATCAGTCCAGGAATATCGGCCACCACAAAACCGTCACCATCATCCATAAACACCTGACCCAGTTTTGGCTTCAACGTGGTAAAAGGATAATCGGCAATCTTGGGCCTGGCATTGGAAATACGGGCCAGCAATGTCGATTTTCCGGCATTGGGCAATCCCACAAGGCCGACATCTGCCATTAATTTTAACTCAAGAAAACGGATACCCTGCTCACCTTCGGTTCCCGACTGAGAATATCGTGGCGCCCGATTGGTGCTGGTGGCAAAACGGGCATTCCCCAAACCGCCTTCACCACCACGAGCGAGAATATAGGATTCACCTTCTACCGACAGATCAGCCAGTAAATGTCCTTCCTCATCGCGCACCATGGTTCCGATAGGTACTTCCATAATGATGTCTTCGCCATTTTTGCCATGACAATCCGACCCCATACCTGGCTGGCCATTTTTGGCAATCAGACGTTTACGCAAATACAGTTCCTGCAAGGTGTTTTTCCTGCCGGACGCCACAAATTCGACATGACCGCCACGACCGCCGTCACCACCATCTGGTCCACCCTTGGGAATATATTTTTCTCGCCGGAATGAAGTGCATCCTGCACCGCCATTGCCGGCACGAACCTCAATTTTTACTTCATCAATAAAACGCATGCTGTATTACACCATTAAAAAGTCTGAACCACAAAGGCATCAGGTGAGTTTCGCCCCTGAAAGAGAATATCCCCTGGGGGACGAAGACACAAAGTAAATACCAATCTTGATTTTCTTTGTGCCGTTGTGTCTTCGTGGTAAAAGGTTTTTACAAACAAAAAGGGGTGCGACCAGCGCACCCCCTTTGAACTTCGAACTCAAGCAAGCCTATGCGGCAATACGAACAGTCGTACGACCAGCCTTCTTGAAATATTCAACCTTGCCATCAGTCAGGGCGAACAGGGTGTAGTCGCGACCACAACCGACATTATCGCCCGGGCGGATTTTGGTGCCGCGCTGACGTACAATGATATTACCGGCAATGACTGCTTCACCGCCATATTTCTTGACGCCAAGGCGCTTGGAATTGGAATCGCGTCCATTACGACTGGAACCACCCGCTTTCTTATGTGCCATGGTTTACTCCTTACCAACTGTCGTGTTGATTTTTTCGATGCGAACAGAGCTGTAGCTCTGGCGATGACCCTGGGTCAAACGATAATTCTTGCGGCGACGCTTTTTGAATACCACAATCTTCTGACCACGGCCGCTTTCAGTCACAACACCAGTGACCGTTGCCTTGGCAGCATCAGCACCAGCCTTGATAGCCGCGCCTTCACCAACCATGAGAACATCATCAAATGTGATTTCATTGCCGGCTTCAGTATCCAGTTTTTCAACGCGCAGGATATCGCCTTCCTGGACACGGTACTGTTTACCACCTGTTTTAATTACAGCGTACATATAAATCTCCGTGCCTTACGCAGCTTTCGCAGGCTTGCCGTATTTCTTGTAGAAACGTTCAACACGACCTTCAGTATCGACAATCTTCTGCTTGCCAGTATAAAAAGGATGGCAAGAAGAACAGATCTCGACATGAATGTCGCCTTTGGTTGAGCGCGTTTCAAATGTATTTCCGCAAGAACAAGTTACCTTGGATGCGATATATTCTGGATGAATGTCAGCTTTCACGTCATTTCTCCGTTGTATTCTGGGCTCTGCCTTTTTCCAATCTGCGAAATAAATCAGTATCACGGGCTGAAAAAAGGCAGGCCCATTAAAGGGGCGCGATTTCTAGCGCCGCCGTCCCAATTAATCAAGCGCTAAAATACAGTTTGCTCTGTTTTCTTCCATATCTTCAATAATTCTGGCTCAAAAATGACCCCTGAATAGCGTCATTGCCGGCTTTCAAGATAATCCAGCAAAGCTTCTGCATTTTTAGCCAGCATACAATAGGCATGCTCAAAACCATCCGGGCCGCCATAATAAGGATCAGGCACATCAGAAACATGGGCCTCGTTTTCAAACTGCCGCATCATCAACAGCCGGCCCTCCGGCACGCCCATACGTATTAATGCCCGCCTGTTTTCAGCATCCATCGCGACGAGCCAGTCCCAGTTGTTGCAATTTTGTGCCGTAATTTGCTGCGCCCTGTGTGCACTCAGGTCCAGCCCATATTCGCGCGCCTTGGCTGCAGAGCGTGGATCAGCAGAACCGCCCACATGCCAGTCACCTGTACCTGCTGACTCAAAGTGATAGTGATGTAGCCCCCGGCTCATGGCCGCAGCCCTGACGATGACCTCTGCCAGCGGTGAACGGCAGATATTCCCCAGACAGACAAACAATACGCGTGTTTTCCGATTATCCATTCGCCTGTCGCTCCGCCTGAGATAATTGCAGATAAACCGGTGCCGGATATACAGGCAGGCTGCTGAATTCCTGCACCCACGAACAAACAGATCCCGCCTCAACCGCCAGCGCCTGACTGCGTGGTATGGTGAGTGGCAAACGCTCCCAATGATTCAGTTGAACCGGCGGTGTACTGTTGCAGCAAAACAGCGCCGGTGTGAGTGCATCTACATCTTGCCAGCTCAAACAGGCATCTGGCTGCATGGCCCTGCCATTCTGATAATGCCCGACAAACACCTCACCGGCTCTGGCATCTTCCAGCACATGAATGGGTTTTTCTGTTGCCTGCTCTCCTGTT
This sequence comes from uncultured Zetaproteobacteria bacterium, assembly GCA_964636805.1. Lineage (GTDB taxonomy): Bacteria > Pseudomonadota > Zetaproteobacteria > Mariprofundales > Mariprofundaceae > Mariprofundus. Next base: position 7,768 of record CAZWWF010000025.1, on the reverse strand, counting down.
TCGGCCAGTCCTGTTGCAACCTGTCTGGCTGTAATGGCCAGCGAGGAAAGATGTACAACAGGCATATGCAACCCGGCATTCATGCCGGCAAGCGTTGCAGCCCCAATACGCAGGCCTGTAAAAGAACCTGGCCCCGCACCAAACGCCAGCACATCAAGTTGCTTCCAGTTCAATCCGGCCTGTAGCAACAACTGATGAATCATTGGAATAATACTGGTTGAGCGGGTTTTGCCGACACTGTACGCATCCGGAGGTGATACATGAATCTGCCCGTGTTTGATAATGCAGGCGGCAATTTCGCCGAAGGCCGTATCCAGCGCCAGAATATTCGACTGCCTGCTGATATGATGGCCCGGATTTTCTGTCACAAGTGTTCTTTCAGTGCCTGCCGCAATGATTTTCCGTATTGATCATGCTGGAGTCCAAGCAGGGCATTTGCCAGTAAAAAACCCTCCGGGTTCCCGGCATCAAAACGTTGCCCATCAAGTAACACACCGTACACAGGCTCTACTTTTGCCAGTGCTGCAACGGCATCAGTCAGTTGAATTTCGCCGCCGCGACCAGGCTTGACCTCCCGTAACAGCTCCATCAGTCGTGGCGTAAAAATGTATCGCCCCACAATAGCCATATGTGACGGTGCATCTTCCGGCGCTGGCTTTTCAACCATCTCCGTCAATCTGAGGAGGCCATTTTCATCAACCTGATAATCAACAATTCCATATTTGAAAACCTGATCGGCAGGCACCTGCATTAAACCAACCACCGAGCAACCTGTTTGTTCATATACCTCGCGCAATTGCTGCATGGCAGGCTTATCGTGAATAATCAATTCATCGGCCAGTGAAACACCAAAGGCTTCATCTGCAACCCAGTGACGGGCGCAAAGAACAGCATGCCCGAGCCCCATCGCCTGCTTCTGACGCACATAAATCACTTCGGCCATACGTGCCACATAAGACACTTTTTTATAGAGTTTTTCCTTGCCGGCACGCTTCAGGCTGGCTTCCAGTTCGGCCGAAATATCAAAATGATCCTCGATGGCGCGTTTGCCGCGACCGGTAATCATAATAATCTGATCCATTCCGGCCGCCAACGCTTCTTCAACACCGTACTGAATCAGCGGTTTGTCAACAATCGTCAGCATTTCTTTCGGGCTGGCTTTGGTCGCCGGCAAAAAACGCGTGCCCATGCCCGCAGCAGGAAAGATGATTTTGCGCAATGACTTCATATGAACGGCCCCTCAATAATCAGTGGCTCAGTATAGTACAACTCCCAACTATCAGCTTAAGCGACCATAGGAATGCAACCCCGAAAGATACATATTCACGCCAAGGAAGCAGAAGACAGTCACAAGGAACCCGACCACAGCCCACCATGCCAGCGCCTTGCCATGCCAGCCATGCGATACGCGGGCATGCAGGTAAGCGCCATAAGTCAGCCAGACAATCAACGCCCAGGTTTCTTTCGGGTCCCATGACCAGTAACCGCCCCATGCTTCAGCAGCCCATGCGGCACCAAGAATAGTGGCCAGCGTGAAAGCAGGGAACCCGATGGCGACAGCCTTGTAGGCCAGTTGATCCAGTTGCTCCAGTGAAGGAAAGATAGCCAGCATTTTCGATGTGCCGCCATTTGCTTCAAGGCGATGGCGTACCAGATAGGCCATACCTGCACCGCACGCAACGGCAAAGGAACCATACCCGACAAAGTTCATCGGTACATGAATTTTCATCCAGTAGGACTGTAATGCCGGCACCAGCGGCTTGATATCGGCCTGGCCGACCGAATCCAGCCAGATGCCGAAAAACACGCCGGCGGAAACCAGCGTAAGGACAAACGCCCCCATAGCCTTGGCCTGGTAACGCTTTTCCAGCGCCAGATAAACGGCCGCGGTAATACAGAACAACAGGATAAATACTTCATACAGGTTGGATACCGGTGCATGGCCGATTTCCATATCAAACAGATACGACTCATGCCAGCGCAGTAATAACGCCGAACCGCCGAGATAGACGCCAGTGTAGGCAGACCATGTTGCCACGCGCCCGATAAAGGACTCCGGGGCAAACAGATAGGCGATGTAGGAGACAGCCGAAAAGATAAAGATCACATTCATCGCCATAATCACGCGCCCGGCAAACAGATTGGACTGGTCTTCGTAGGTAATCTGGCTCTGAGGCGGCTCGAACAGCGCCCAGATAGAGGCCAGAATCACCATCAGGACAAAGCCATCCAGCCAAGGCACCGCATTGCGAGCCATTTTTGTATCCATCAGCGTGGGTTTTAGCGTGCTGGCTACAACAGCCAGACCGCACCCGGCCAAGGCTCCTGTCCCGCCCCAAAGCACGCCTTTCATGCTCAGTATCTGGTATAAAAAGGCATTCTCTTCATAAGCCCCAGTACCAAATATGGCCATACCGGCTATGCCCAGCATAGCCCCCAGATAGGCACAAAAACGCAGCCAAGCCCAGCGCCCCTGATACAGAGTGACAGCAAAGCCGGATTCAGCAGTCATTGTATTCATAATATTCCTCCATGCACTATCAAAATATGATTGGTCAGGATGACCGTTCAGCGAAATCCTTATCCAGTTGCGTGAACAGATCATTAAAAGCCTGATTGAAAACAAGGTGATTTCGATTGGCCATGCCAGCCAATGTGACATGCACGCCCTTCGACTCAGGACGGATAATCAGCCACAGCTTGCGATGCGGCATATACAGCATGATGCACAGACCTATCACCAGCATAGCGCTGCCGAACCAGACCACATTCATGCCCGGATCCATGGCCAGTTGCAGCCCGGTATAATAATGCTGCTTGAAATCACCCAGCATCGGCAACATCGGCCAGGGCAATTGCGACAACATATTGACCGCCTGCAAGGTCCGCATTGCCATGGCCTGAAAACCTTCTGGTCGTTTACCTTCGCCAAACACCTCGGCCATTGCCTTTTTAAACGCGATCAGATTGGCCTGTTTGGATTGTTTACCGACTACAGCCAGCTGCCGCATAAACGCGTGAAACAACTTCCACTCCACCGGATTGGTCAAATCCAGCCCCAGCGCCACTGGTTTGTAGTCTTGTTCGTCACCGGTCAGGGACAACATGAGGAACGAGCCCTGATTAACGCCTTTGGCATCAATAAATGGATTCATAAACGCCTTGATCTTGACCGGCTTCAGACCGGGACCTCGCAACTCGTATTCAACAGCAGGGCCAAGATCCTGGAAATCAGTCGCTTCGCCCGCATTGGCCATATTCTCGACATTATACGGTTTAAAATCGGTCACCTTGATCGACAGGCCGGTCTTTTCGTCTTTCCACGTTTTATAGACTTGGGTCTTCGCTTCAGTAATGGCCCCCGAGCCATCTAGGTGGAACATCTTGAAGGTAATCTGCGAGCCGCCATCGCCGAAGCTGGCCTGATAAATACGCACGCCCTTATAATATAACGGCTCATTGACAATAATATCGCTGGTCAGCACCTCTTTACCATGATCGATAATAGTCAGGTTACTGAGGAATTCCTTGGGTGCTCCGGTAGGAAAAAAATCAATCGAAAAACTGTTACAGCGCACTTCGAACGGCATTTTCAAATGACCCGTTTGCGTACCCTGCGAAAAGGATATTTCACTCTCCGAGCTACCCTCCGGTACCGCCATATTGCCACGGAATCCGTACTCCGATCCAATCCAGCCGCCCAGCAGCACGACCAGAATGGCCGTGTGCACCAGAATATAACCCCATTTGTTCCAGCGCCCTTTATCGGCACGAATATATTGCACACCATCCTGTTCTATCTCTCTAAACTCCCAGCCTCGGAGACGTTTGCGAAAAGCCTGCTGCACATGCGCAAAATCCAATTCCGCAGACAGCCTCCAGTCATGCAGATACTGGAATCGCTTCAGGGATTTCTCGGCCACAGTGACCTTGCGGGTGCGCATGTCCTTGAGCATTTTCGGTACATTGCGCCACAAACATGATGTCAGAGATACCATCAAAAAGCCGAGAATGCCCATAAACCACCATGTATGGTACATATCAAACAGGCCCAGCGAACGGAACACCCAGTACCACAACGGTCCGAACTGCTGCAGATAATCAGCCTGGCCCTGATTTTGCAGCAACACCGTGCCAATCACCGAAGCGATTGCCAGTACGACAAGCAGAATAATAGCCAGCGACATTGAACCGATGCGCTGCCACAATGATTTCAATAGATCGGGTAAAGTTTGCATGCGCGGCATGTTAGCCATTCATTGTTCCTGCGTCATGGCCTGATTATGGTGGAATCATTACGCCATACACGTAAAATCGATGAGGCTTTCCCGGAAGATAGAGGCCCAGCAAGACAAGTGAGGCCAAAACGGTGGAAACGCATGGCGTATGTTAAATTCGGCTGTGATGTTTTTTTTCCTTTACGATTCAGGCTGCTGGAGATGACCAGTCCGCTGCATGCGGCGGCCAGTTGGCGTGTCTGCACACTGCCATCCACCCGCACTGCAATCATGCCTTTGTGATAACAGCATACCGGTAATCCTGGCCTGCCGGTAAACATCAGCGTCACCGGCCCCGGCCATACAGCACGCATCTGCCGCCGCAATTCCGGGGAATGGAAACGTGCCAGCGACACTGCCGTTGCAATCGAATCAGCCAGCAGCAGGAATGGTCCTGAACGTTGCTTGAACCGGATTAGTTTTGTAATGGATTCTGGAGAACACGGATTGCCGACAACGCCGGGCAGCGTTGTGGTATGATGTGCGAGCAGCCAGCCCTGCCTGAGCAGAACGGCGCCTCGCAGCGCTGCCAGTTTACCCTTGGTTTTATTATACCTCAGAAAGAATAGCCTCGGCCTGCGCTATTCGATCATCCTTCAATAGCTGAGTCAGTGTTTCATCATTCTGGGCCAGCATCTGCACGGCCAGCAGGCCGGCATTCTTGGCACCGTTGATACCAACAGTTGCCACCGGCAACCCCGGCGGCATCATCACCGTGGAGTGCAATGCGTCCTCGCCCTGTAACGGGCCTGAAGCAATGGGTACGCCAATGACCGGTTTCACGGTTTTAGAGCAAACCACACCAGCCAGATGCGCTGCCATTCCGGCTGCGCAAATGAACACCTTACAACCGGCGGCTTCGGCATCTCTGACCGCCTGTTCCGTTGCCTCTGGCGTCCTGTGAGCAGAACGGATCAGGGTTTTATATGCTACGCCGAACGCATCAAGCACGGCCTCGGCTTTCTGCATAATCGGCCGATCGGACTTGCTGCCCATCAATATCAATACATTCAAAGGTTCCACTCAACTCTCCCTTTTGACAGCGCGATAGCCAATGTCTTTTCGATAAAATCCACCCGGCCAATCCAGCTGCTCCAGGGCATGGTAAACTGTTTGTTGCGCTTCCCGGACCGTAGATGCCACGGCGGTTACGCCCAGCACACGGCCACCGGCATTGACAATGAATCCGTCTTTCTCAGCTGTTCCTGCATGAAACACAGTCGTTCCCGCTGCGGCTACTGCATCAAGCCCGCCAATTGGCTGGCCTTTTTCAAAGCTGCCCGGATAACCGTCGGATGCCACAACGACGCATAGTGCTGAACCTTCTTCCCATTCCAGTTCGACGCCATCAAGCCGTTTTTCAGCAGCAGCCAGCAACACTTCACCCAGATCAGATTTCAAACGGCTCATCAACGGCTGACATTCCGGATCTCCGAAACGCACATTGAACTCCAGCGTTTTCGGTCCGTCATCGGTCAACATCACGCCGGCATACAGGGTACCGATAAATTCAGCCCCCTTCTTTTTCAAAGCACCAATAATGGGTCGGGCAATTGTTTCCAGCACTTCATACGCCACCGTATCGGTGACACATGGTGCTGGTGAGTAGGCTCCCATACCACCGGTATTCGGCCCCTGATCACCTTCCAGCAACGCCTTATGATCCTGTGATGATGCCAGAGGTAAAATTGTATCGCCAGAAACAATAAACAAACAACTGGCCTCTTCTCCGACCAGACACTCCTCAATCACCACCTGAGCCCCAGCCACGCCGAAGGCATTGCCGGCCAGCATATCGCGCACAGCATCGATAGCCTCTTTTTCGGTTTGGGCGACAATCACGCCCTTGCCGGCCGCTAGACCGGATGCCTTGACCACAATCGGCGCTCCCCAGCTGGAGATTGTCTCAATCGCCTCATCGATATTCACATGCACTTCAAAACGCGCCGTCGGCACGCCTGCTTCATGCATCAAACGTTTGGAAAATGATTTGCTACCTTCCAGATTCGCAGCCGCCTTGTCCGGTCCGAACACAGCAAAGCCTTTCTCACGCAGGCGGTTGCCCAACCCTGCCACCAGCGGCACCTCCGGACCAACCACCACCAAGTCAGGTTGTTCAGACGCTGCCAGCGACATCAAAGATTCGATATCTTCAGCCCCGACCGGCATACAACGCGCCTCGACAGCAATACCCGGATTTCCTGGTGCGCACACCACTTCAGAAACGGAAGGTGAGCGGTTCAATTTCCAGCACAGCGCATGTTCACGGCCACCACCACCGACTACGAGAACTTTCATGGATACCTCATTGGACTGTTACATATCCTGCAACAGAAAGTGGGAAGCTAGGAGATTGAAAAACTTAGGCAAGTCGTTGACATCCTCCTCGACCTAAAGGACCGGGTTTTACGGCGTGCTGGATAAAAAAACAAATCCCTCTCTGAACCAACCTTTCCGGCCGACAAGCGCAAAGCCACTAAATTGGCAATATGAGGGTGAAAAATTTTGTCAGCCGTTATTTATTATGCCTTTTTAGCACTCATTCTCGCAAACAAGCGAAAACTTTGAACTCGGTTTGTAGAATCCTCCATCCTGTTTTCTGACAGACCTGTAGTTGAGCCCAAAATCGCTTTTGAGAGTTGGTAAAAAAACTTAGGAGACCATGGTCCTGCATCAATGTTCATGAATCCACTTATATACTTCATAAACCGTTTCTGCTCATTAAGCCTTTTAAGTCTGTTGAACTCAGCAATCTTTGGTAAAACTTCGGCTTCTAATGTACGTTTGGCAGCCTCATCAGGAATAGCACCATCGCGTAAATGTCGTCTTACTGAATCACTAAGTTCACTCAAAAAGAAACCAACAGCCTCACGTTCATCAGCATAGTCGCTTCGTAGCTTCAAGACTTCGCCTGGTTCACTTACATTTAACATTGTGGACTCGCATGATAGTAGCTGTCCAATGAGGCGGTTTTGAATGTTGACCGTTGAAAAATCTTCACCTTCACTTGTTATTGATTGCTCTGACAATGTATTCCATTTATCGCCGTATCTTATATCCTGAGACCAAATAAAGTGAGGCGCATCAACTTTCGAATATGCGTAATGCAAAGCTAATGCAAGCGCCCCATCCAGTATAAACCGCTTATTAATTCTTATTGATCTGGACAGAAGCTCCTGTTTGTTAAAATTATAATTATCCAAGTGCGTTATCCCAAACCTACGAATTAATTCTTCGCCAACATTGTCTGCAACCAAATTGCTATCAAAAATATCAGGAAGAATCTCTACAATGCCCTCTTCAAATAAGTATGCGTTCCTTTCCTCCCACTTTCTGTAGTGTGAGTAACCATAGTCTAAGTCATCCTGAAAGCTCATTTCCCAATTGCTCCATAAAGCTCTCGTATCTTCGGAAAGCCCATATGGGTGCGGTAAATATATTTTATCATAAAATATGGCCAGATTTCTCAAGATATGATCACTTGGCTGCGG